>NZ_JBFUGN010000153.1:0-9357 GCF_056402895.1 Rhizobacter sp. P3_B12
TGCATGCAGCGGCCTGCGCGGGGTTCGACGGCTTCGAGCCGGATGCGAGCCTCGTCAACTTCTACGAACCGGGGGCGCGGCTGTCGCTGCACCAGGACCGCGATGAAGAGGACTTCGGCGCACCGATCGTGTCGGTGTCGCTGGGCCTGCCGGCGGTGTTCCTGTTCGGGGGCACGCAACGGCAGTCGCCGGTGAAGCGGCTGCGGCTGGCGCACGGCGACGTGGTCGTGTGGGGCGGGGCCTCACGGCTGGCGTTCCATGGCGTGGCGCCGCTCGCGGACGGCGAGCATCCGTCGACCGGGCGCTCGCGGATCAACCTGACCTTCAGGAAGGCGGGGCGCTAGCTTCACGCAGCGCAACGGCGAGTGCCGTGCCGGCGTGCTCCGGCAGCGATTGCACCTGCAGCACGTGATGGGCGCCGTCATGCACGACCTGCAGCGGGGCCAGGTCCTGCTGCAGCCCGGCGTCCACCGCATCCGGTGGAATCGACAGCCCGCTGCCGATCGCCTTCAGGCAGGCCTCCTTGCGCGTCCAGCCGCGCATGAAGGCGAGGTCGCGCAGCTCGGGTGGCGCCGCCAGCAGCGCGCGCTGTTCGGCCGGTGTGAAATTGCGTTCCGCCAGCGCGATCGCATCGCGCATCGGCCGCAGCACCTCCACATCCACGCCGATCTCGGTGCCCGCCGATGCGCCCGGCGCGACCGCGATCACCGCGACATCGTCGCTGTGGCTCAGGTTGAAGACGCAGGCGGCCGGCGCGTGCAGGAAGGGCTTGCCGAACGGACCGGCACCGAACACCAGCGCGGCGGCGGGCAGGCCGGTCTGCTGCGCGAGGACGGCCCGCAGCGCGACGTGCGACGCCAGGTGGCGCCGCCGCAGGCCCTCGAACACGAAGCGCTGGCCGCGCGCGACCTCGTCGGCCGACAGCGTCGCGAGTGCGGCGGCATCGGGCGTCTCGTCGAGCCGCAGCCACCACACGCGCAGCCCGAACGGCGCTGCCAGTTCGGTGTACGGCAACGAGCCCGCCATCGACAGGCTCAGAACGCCTCGCCCGGCCGCAGGTAGCGCCACTGCCCGGCCGGCAGGTCACCCAGCATCACGCGGCCGATGCGCACGCGCTTGAGGCCCAGCACCTCCAGCCCGACCGCCTCGCACATGCGCCGGATCTGGCGCTTCTTGCCTTCGCGCAGCACGAAGCGCAGCTGGTCGTCGTTGACCCATTCGACCTGGGCCTCGCGCAGCGGCTCGCCGTCGAGCTCGAGGCCGTGGTTCAGCAGCGCGAGCTCGCTGTCGGGCAGGCGCGTGCCGTCGGGGCGCTGCACGCGCACCAGGTACTCCTTCTCGATCTCGCTGTTCTCGCCGATCAGCTGCTTGGCGACGCGGCCGTCCTGCGTCAGCACCAGCAGGCCGACCGAATCGATGTCGAGCCGCCCGGCCGGCGCGAGGCCGCGCAGGTGGGTGTGCAGGAAGCGGGTGCCGGAGTTGTCGTCGTGCCACAGGTTCTCGGGCTTCACGAGCACGTAGGCCGGCTCGTAGCCGTCTTCCGCCTGGCCGCTGACGTAGCCGACCGGCTTGTTGATCAGCACCGTGACGCGCTGCGCCTGCTGGTGGCGGGCCTGGGCGTCAACGGTGATGCGCTGGCCGGGCATCACGCGCGAACCGAGTTCCTTGACGACCTGGTCGTCGACGCGCACCCAGCCCTTCGGGATCCAYTCGTCGGCCTCGCGGCGCGACGCGATGCCGAGCTCGCTCATGCGCTTGGACAGGCGCAGGCTGCCGGGCTGCTCGGCGTGCCAGACCGGCTCGTCGTCGTCGCGCTCGAAACGCTGCTGGGAGCGCTGCGGGGCGGGGCGGTTGTTGCCGAAGGCGGTGTTGCGCGGCGCGTTGTCGCGCTGCACGCCGTGGCGCGGGCTCGGATTGCGCGAGGACGTGTCGCGCGGGCCGGACGGTCCGGAGGGGCCCGATGGGAGGCCGAACGCGGTGTTGGGGCCTGAGCGCGGCGCTGCGGTCGGATCCGCGCGGCGTGCCGGCGGCAGCGGCTCGCGGCGCTCGCGCGGAGGACGGGCCTGGGACTGGAATGGGGCGGGTGCTTCGTCACGGCGCGGACCCGATGGTCCGGTCGGCCGCGGTTTGCGGCCGGTCGGCTCCGGGCGGGAGGGCTCGCCGCGGCGCGCGAACTCGGCCGGCGGCTGGTCGCCGAAGCGCTGGCGCAGTTGTTCCTGGTAGCGCGCCTCGCGCTCGGCGCGATCGGCCTGGGCCTGCGACAGCGTCGGGCGCTTCTGCACGCCGGCCCCGGCACCACGCAATGGCGCGCGCGCCGGTTTGTCGGAGGCGGACTTGCCCGCGGCTTTCTTCAGTTTCAGCGTGGCCATGGCAGTTCCAGATCGGGAATCCCCGATTGGAACATGCGGGGCTGCGATGGCGAGTGGCCGCGACGCGGCGCGGGTGATCTCCATAGTTTCTGCACATCCCCTGGGAAGACTGCGACGCGTCAAGCGCAACACAGATCAGGGGGATTCATGCTGGACATCATCAGGCGGCTTGCCGTCATCGCTTCGCTCGCCGTGCCGCTGACCTGCACTGCGCAGGCGCAGACCCTGCCGTCGCCACCGGTCTCTCCGAGATCGGTGACACGCCATGAATACGACGCCGAGGGCTTCGTCACCAAGGTGGTCCGCGGTGCCGGCACGCTGAACCTCGAGACCCGGGTGACCTATGACCCGCTGAACCGCGTCAAGGCGCAGGTCGATCCGGCGGGTGGCGTCACCGACCTCAGCGTCGACGCGGCCGGCCGCGTGTCGACGCGCATCGACAGCCGCGGCGTGACCGCGCGCATCGCCTACGACGCAGCGGGCCGGCTGAATGCCATCCAGTACCTGAAGGAAGGAGCGCCGGACGCGCTGCTCGTCTGGAACCACAGCCAGACCGGGCCGGGTTTCAGCTTCGGCATCGGGCGCCTGACGTCGACGCTCTTTCCGGGCGGATCCACGCAGTACGCCCACAACGCCTGGGGCGAGGTCGTCACCAGCACGCAGCGCGTGAGCCCGGCGAGCGGGGCCAATGGCGCAACGGTCACCACGGTGGCCGGCTACGAATACACGCTCGGTCGGCTGACCGGCATCACGTATCCATCGGGGCGCCGGCTCGCGATCCGCTGGAGCGGCGCGCATGTGGTGTCRATCGCGTTGGCGAAGGACGCGGGGAGTGAGCCGCTGCCGTTGATCGACCAGGTGACGTACCAGCCCTTCGGCCCGGTCGAAAGCTGGCAGTGGGCGATGGCCGGCGGCGCACAGGCGCACGAGCGCGTGACCGACCTGGACGGGCGCATCGTGCGGATGCGCCTCGGCGACGTGTTCCGCGACATCCGCTACGACGAGGCGGACCGGATCGTCTCGTTCACGCACCTGGCACCCGATGGCACGACACGGCTGGCACTCGACCAGAACTTCGGCTATGACGCGAACAGCCGGCTGACGAGCGTGGTCACCGCGACGACCAGCTGGGCGATTGCCCACGATCCGAACGGCAACCGGACCGAGCAGAGCCTGAGCGGGGTGCCCAGCACCTATGTGATCGAGGCGACCAGCAACCGGCTCGCTGCGATGACCAACCCGGCGCGCAGTTTCGGCTATGACAACGCCGGGAACACGACCAGCGACAGCGCCGGCTACACCGCGAGCTACGACCTGCCGGGGCAGCTGGCGGTGCTGTCGCGAGGCGGGATGACCGCGCGCTACAGCTACGACACCGAGCGGCGGCGCATCCGCAAGTTCACGAACGCGGGGCCGCAGAGCACCGTCATCTTTGTGTACGACCCGCAGGGCCAGCTGCTCGGCGAGTACGACCAGCAAGGTCGGGCGATTCGCGAATACGTCTGGCTGGACAACGTGCCGGTCGCGGTGTTCATGCCGGACCCCACGGACTCGACGGGGGGTACCGCTCGTCTACTTCATCCACACCGATCACCTGAACACGCCGCGCGTGGTGGTCGACCGCGAAGGCCGCCAGCGCTGGAGCTGGATGGCCGAGCCCTTCGGCACCACCGCGCCACTGACCAACCCGGCGGGGCTCGGTGACTTCACCTTCAACCTGCGCTTCCCGGGGCAGTATTCGGATGAGGAGTCGGGGCTGTTCTACAACTGGAACCGCTACTACCGGAAGGAGGGCGGGGGCTACACGCAGAGTGATGCGATGGGGCTGGCGGGTGGGAGCTTGTCCACGTACACGTATGCGGGCAACAACCCGCTCAGCGGGATCGATCCAATGGGGCTTTGCGATTGCAGCGCAATCTTGGCCCAGGCTGAACTGCTGAACAATGATCGGCGGTACAGCTACTCTGCGGAATCACGCCCGGGTCCCAATACCAACAAGTGCAACTTCTTCCTTGATGATGTCCTGCAATCGACCGGCGTCGCTCCTCACAGGAACTTTCTGGGCATGCCCTTCAGCGCTGGCACATGGGCCAATCCAGAAGCAATCATCCCCAACTTCCCTGTCGTCGAGACGCCGCAGCCAGGAGATGTGGTTGCCGTTGCCCACAACTATGCTGACGCATCCGGTCATGTCGCCATCGTGAAAGTGCCCGGTGTATCGTCGATCGGAGCTGGCTCAGGAAGTGGCTCGCATACAACCGGATGGCCGTGGGATTCGACAACATCGCCGCAGGGGACACCGGTCTACAGGAGATGCACATGTCAAAACTGATGCTGCGCAGGCTGTTCGATTCGGCCGTCTGGGCATTCATGGGACTCGCCCTGACCCAGCTCGGATGCGACTCGAAGCAGCAAGCCGAGGTTCCGCAGGCATGGTCCATGGACTTCAATGGAAAGACTCTTGGCGAGATACACAGCACCATCGGGTATCCCGCTGAGTCATCTTCCGCAAAGCAATTCGAGAACTGGATCCTGATTTCTGAGGATGGGACAAAGATGTTGAAAGTCATTTGCCCAGAGCGATGTGCGGATCAAGAGCTCGCTACTGAAGTCTGGTTCCTGACTTTCAAACGTGGGTCTTCGACGCCTGCGTCGCGAATGCGCTTGTAGGCTCGGCTCGTGGCTGTTGTCCGTGAGGGCCGCGAAGACGACGCCTATGGAGACGACCTTGGCGAAGAAACTCAGTGGCGAACTGAACGACATCATCGGTCGTTTGGACGAATCGATCCGCTTGGTAATGGACCGATGCACCRAGGCTGAATTCACTGCCTACAGGACCGCGATCGGCAGAGTCATCGGAGTGCTCGTTCTGGATGTCCTCAATCCGCTGTACGCGAGGAATCCGGAGGCCAAGCCTGACGGCTACGACGACGAATGAGACCACCATGACCATCGTTCCCTTTCGCTGTGCAAAGACAGGATCAGAGCTGTCTCCCGAAAAAGCAGGTCATTGCGCGCTCTGCGAGCGGCTGCTC
Organism: Rhizobacter sp. P3_B12; assembly: GCF_056402895.1. Taxonomy (NCBI): domain Bacteria; kingdom Pseudomonadati; phylum Pseudomonadota; class Betaproteobacteria; order Burkholderiales; family Sphaerotilaceae; genus Rhizobacter; species Rhizobacter sp. P3_B12. The sequence continues at coordinate 5,405 of NZ_JBFUGN010000153.1, forward strand.
GATCGTCAATTCTTGCCGGAGTGCGTTTACCCCGCGCAGAGGAAGCCGGTTTGTGTCGACTGCATCCAGGCCGTGGCCGACAAGACGTTCGCGACGATCATCAAACGGGACCTGTGGTTGGTTGACGCCGCGTCGTCGGCACGTCCAAAGAACATCCGCATCGAAATTGGCTTTCCACATTCGACTGGATCAGATGAAGAGGCCGCGTGCTCGGTGCTGATTCGCGGAGTGATGCCCAACGCCCTCGACATCCATGGTTCCGACGCCTTGAGCGCGATGCAGTGTGCGATGAAGTTTGCGGACTCCGAGTTGAAGGCTTTGCCCGAAACGATGGCAGTGCAGTGGCCAGGTGGTGATGCGTACTTCGACCGGCCGTGATGGGATCCATCACCCCTGTTCGTGAGCAAGTTGGAGGATGCCGCAAATGCTTCCCCAGGCAGAATCCGCGCGGACCCGCCGGCGGTCACCCGGAGGCGGGGCAGTGCCGCGACCTACGGCACCGCCCTCAGCACCGCATACAACTCGCGCGTGCGCACCGGCTTGAACAGCACCTGGTGCCCGCTGTCGTGCACCCGCTTCACCTGCTCCGGCGAGGTGTCGCCGGTGATCAGCAGCGCCGGCAGCGGCGCGCCGTAGAACTCGCGCACCCGCTCGATCGCCGCGATGCCGTCCTCGTCGTTCGCGAGTCGCAGGTCGGACACCACCACATCGATCACGCCGGCGTGGCGCCGCACCTCGGTGCAGGCCTCGAGGATGGTGCCGGCCGTCAGCACGTGGTAGCCCCAGGTCTGCAGCAGCTCGCGCATGCCGTCGCGGATGATCTCCTCGTCGTCGATCAGCAGCACCGTGCGGTTCGCGTCGACAGCGGCCGGCACCGTGTCGGCGGCGATCACCATGTTGTCCATCTCGACCAGCTCGGTCTGCTTGATCAGGATGCGGAACACCGTGCCGCGGCCCGGCGTCGAGGCCACCTCCAGCTTGTGTCCCATCAGCACCACCAGCCGCTTGACGATCGCCAGGCCCATGCCCAGCCCGCGCGTGCGGTCGCGCCCCGGGTTGCCCACCTGGTAGAACTCGTCGAAGACCTTCGGCAATTCGTCCTCGGCCATGCCGATGCCGGTGTCCCACACCTCGATGCTCACATGGTGCCGCCGGTTGCGCGCCACCACCACCAGGCCGCCCTCGTTCGTGTAGCGGATCGCGTTGTGGATCAGGTTGCTCAGCACGCGCTCCAGCAGGTGCGGGTCGCTGGTGACGATCTTGCCGCCGGGCTTGAAGCGCAGCGACAGCCCCAGCTCCTCGGCCTGCCCGCTGCAATGCATGTGCAGCACGCGGAACAGGTCGCGGATCGGGAACGACTGCAGGTTCGRCTCGATCACGCCGGCATCGAGCTTCGAGATGTCGAGCATCGACGTGAAGCTCTGCTCCAGCGCGTCGATCGAGCGGATCATGTTCGTCACCATCGGCTGCAGCGGCGAGCTGCCGAGCTGCTTCTGCAGCGTCGCGGCGAACAGGCCCAGCGCATGCATCGGCTGGCGCAGGTCGTGGCTGGCCGAGGCCAGGAAGCGGCTCTTCTCGCGGTTCGCCCGCTCCACCAGGAACACCTGCTGGCGCAGCGCGCGCACCAGCGCATCGTTGTCGAGCTTGGTCTGCAGCTCGCGCATCAGCAGCCGGTGGCGCGACAGCGCGAACACGCCGATCACGAGGCCCGATACCGCCACCAGCGAGCCGATCGTCAGCGACAGCGGCAGGCCCTCGCGCAGCAGCACCACGATCAACGGCGCGAGCAGCGGCAGCAGCCACCAGAAGATGGCCGGGCGGTACGGCGTCGAAATGTGCGCGCCCGCGGCCGCGACCAGCAGCAGCACGCCGATCAGCCACGAGGTGGCCGTCCAGTTGGTGCTGGGCAGCAGCCACCATGCCGCCGCGCCCCACACCATCGCCGACAGCGCCAGCACCAGCAGGTAGCGGCGCAGCCATTGCTTCGGCTCGGCCAGCGCCGCGCGGCCCTGGCGGCGGAAGTGCCACGCGAGCAGCAGCTGCAGCCCCTGCACGCTGTGCATCGCGGCCGACCACCACAGCACGCGCGCGTCGTCGGTCAGCAGCGCGAACACGCCCCAGCCGAGCAGCGCGAGCGCGAACGACACCGCGATCGTCCGGTAGGCATGGCGGTACAGGCGCTCCACCTGCGACGCGCCGGTGCGCTCGCGGCGGCGTTCCTGGCCTTCGTCGAGGCTCGCGTCGTGGGCACCGGGCGTCGCCGAGGGCGCRATGCGGAACACCACGGGCGGCCGGTCGCTCAACGGAACGCTCAACGGAACAGGCTGATCAGGTGCGAGCGCGACTTCACGTCGAGCGCGAGCAGGATCGTCGACACGTAGTTCTTGATGGTGCCCAGCGACAGGCCGGTGGCCGTGCTGATCTCCTGGTTGGAGCAGCCGGACAGCACCAGCTCGAGGATCTCGAGGTGGCGCGGGCCGAGCTCGGCGACCCGGTCGTAGCTGGACGAACTCGGAAAGCGCGGGAAGCGGGCACTGCTGCCGTGGTGAGCGGCGTGGCCATTGGCCGGGCCGGGCGTGGCCGACAGCAGCGAGAGCACGATGTCGCACATCGAGCCGGGCGCCTGGCCCTTGGTGACATAGCCGACCGCGCCGAGCGCACGCACCTGGCCGATCACGAATTCATCCTGCGTGCCGCTGATGACGGCGACGCGCGCTTGCGGAAAGGCCTCGAGGAACTGCTTCAGGCCCTGCAGTCCCTTGCAGTCGGGCATGTTCAGATCGAGCAGCACCAGCGTGGTGTCGGGGTGGGCCCGGTAGGCCTCGATCGCGTCGTGCAGCGTGCTCGCCTCCAGCAGCTCGAGTGGCGTGTCCTCGATGGCCGACAGGCTGGTGACGATGCCCACGCGCAGCAGCGCGTGATCGTCGACGATCAGGATCTTGGGGACGGGGGACACGGTGGATCCGGTGGATTCGGCGCCAGGGTGCAGAACTGAATTCATCGCAGGGGATGCCTCATCGACGCTCAAGCAAGCGCGCATCGTATGCGCTGAGCGCACGCGAGGCAAACCGCCCGTTCGGGCGAATCCGCTTCGTCGGATCGCCGTTGGCCCACCCGAAAGGGGGTGTCCCGGGCTTGCACCGTCGTCAGAACAGGTGCGTGAACAGCCAGTACAGCGAGCCCGACAACAGGATCGCGGCCGGCAGCGTCAGCACCCAGGCCATCAGCAGGTTGCGGATGGTCGACATCTGCAGGCCCGACCGGTTGGCCGCCATCGTGCCGGCCACGCCCGACGACAGCACGTGCGTGGTCGACACCGGCAGGCCGTACACGTCGGCCGCGCCGATCGTCAGCATCGCCACCAGCTCGGCCGACGCCCCTTGCGCATAGGTGAGATGGGTCTTGCCGATCTTCTCGCCGACGGTGACCACGATGCGCTTCCAGCCGACCATCGTGCCCAGGCCCAGCGCGATCGCGACCGCCACCTTCACCCACAGCGGGATGAATTTGGTCGCGTCGTCGATCTGCTTCTTGAAGGCCTTCAGGTTGGCGCGCGCATCGGTGTCGAAGCCGGTGCCCTCGGCCTTGTCGAGGAAGCGGATCGCCTCCGATGCGAGATACATGTCGTTACGCACATTCGCGACCGCCTCGGCCGGCACGCGGGCCAGCGAGCCGTGCTGCTTGACCTGGCGGCCGATGCTGCCGGCCATCTCGGCGAGGGCCGGCACCACGTCCGGCGTCAAGGCCTTGGTGCGCACGTAGTCGGACAGCACCTTGCGCGGATCGGCCGGGGTGGCAGCCGGCACGGCGGCCGCGTTGCCGCGCACCAGCGAGCCCTGGGTGGCCTGCGCCATCGCGACGAACTGGGTCACCTGGTCGACCGGCATCGCGCGGTTCAGCGCATAGGCCATCGGCACCGTGCCGACCAGGATCAGCATGATCAGCCCCATGCC
>NZ_JBFUGN010000154.1:0-9330 GCF_056402895.1 Rhizobacter sp. P3_B12
GCTCGGGCGTCTGCCCGGCGGCATCCGGCGTCAGCAGCGCGGGCGACGGTGGCGCCTGCGCCGTGGGGGCCGCGCTGCGCCGGGCCGCCAGCGCCGCGAAGTCGCGCTCCTCGTCGGCATAGAAGGCCTGGGCCCAGGGCGCGCCGAGCAGGTCGCGGCGCACCTTCGAGCGCTCGGCCATCACGCCGGCCCAGCTGGCCGGGTCGTCCGGCTTCCAGGCGGTGTCGAAGCGGCGCTGCTGCAGCGCGAGGTAGCGGTCCCAGACGTCGAGCACCTGGCGCGCGGCGTCGATGCCGCGCTCGAGCGTCAGCTGCTGCTCGATCCAGTGGCGCAGCTCGGCCGGCTCGACCTCCCCGGTGCCGGTCAGCAGGTAGTCGAAGCGGCGGCGCAGCGCCAGGCCGGGCTGCAGCCGGTCGCCGGCCCAGGTGCCCCAGTCGCCGTCGAGGTCGGTGCCGCGCAGCGAGCCGTCGACCCACAACCGGGCGACGTGCGCGGCAGCAGCTTCCGCGGCCCGCGCGGCGGCCTCGTTGTAGGCGGCGGCATCGGTCGGCACGCCGGCGGCGAACGGGTTGTCGCGCCATTCGGTGAAACGGGGTTCGGCCGGGCGGGCGGCATGCGTCGACGACGGCGTGAGCCGCCAGGCGACGACGCCGATCACCAGGCAGACGCCTGCGACCGAGAGTGCGAACAGCGAGGCCGGCCGGTCGCTCACAGCCCCGCCGCCTTCAGGCGGTTCGCCTGGCTGCGGTAGAACGCCACCGGGTCCTGCGCGAACAGCCCGCGGATGCCGAACGCCTGGTTCACCTCGTCGAGGTGGTTCCAGGCGTAGTTGTCCTTCAGCACCACGCCCCAGTGGCTGGAACACTGGCCGACCAGCCCGTCGTTCTGCTCGAAGCCGAAGAACACGCTGGTGGCGGCGAGCAGGCCGTCGCTCACGTCGAACACGTTGGTCAGCACGCTGGTGCCGCCGACCGACCAGTAGCGCACGCCGTTGACCACCGCGGCGCCCTGGCCGCAGGGCGTGGCGGGCGCGGCCTGCGGGAAGCGGCGATTGAAATCGGCGGCGCCGGCGGTGTTCAGCGACTGCAGCGCGCCCAGCGAGTTCTGCGGCAGGCTCGGCGAGCCGGACAGGAACGAGATCGTCGCGGCCAGCGCATTCGCGATCGCGGCGACAGCGCCGGTGGTGCCGGTCCACGAGGTGATGCCCTGGATCGCATCGGCGGTCTTGCTGCCGGTGTGCGGCGCGCCGACCGTGGTGACGGAGGCGACCAGCTCGGGTGCGACGGCGGCCACGTAGCGGATGGTCGGGCCGCCGTGGCTGTGGCCGATCAGGTTGAACTTCTGATAGCCGTACGCGGCCTTCAGCGCGCGCAGTTCACGCAGCAGCTGCTCGCCGCGCGCCTCGCTGGAGTTGGCGGCCGACACGCTGGGCGTGTAGACGGTGGCACCGCCCGCGCGCAGCGCCGACGGGATGCCGTAGAAGTAGTCGACCGGCCCGATCGCATCGAAGCCGAGCAGGCCGTGGACCATCACGATCGGGTACTGYGTCTTCGCGTAGGTGTCGGCGGCGCGCGCCTCGGGCGCGGCACCGAACGCGAGGCCGGCGGCCAGCGCGATGGCGCCGAGCGCGCGCGGCAGCGACGCGGACCAAAACCGGGAAAGCCATGGGAAGGGCAGCCGCGGCACGCGGCAGATCGGCAAGTTCATCGAGATGTCTCCTGAAGGTTCTAGGTATGTCGTGCGCCCGCCGGCATCGATGCCAGTCGTGTGCGCACGCGGGACCGAACATCCTGCGAACTGCCTGCAAAACATGCGGCCGACGCGGAGTCTCGAACGAACGTTCGTCTTTTAAAAGAGGGATGGCCCTGAAATCGTCACCGGACTTTCCCGGAGAGCGCCGATCTGAATCAGCGACGATCGGCGATGCACTGAGCGCGCGCCTTCAAGATCTCCAAACGCGGCTTGAACTCCTCTACGGTCCACGTGCGTCCGGCTTCGATGTCTTGTGCCGCTTCAAACAGAGCCTCGAGTCGTGACTCTTGCTCTGTCATCGCAGGACAGTCGTCTGCTTCCAAAACTGCAGGAGACCGCTCAACGTCGCGAGTCATGAACGTGGCTCCTTGACCTCCCCCTGCGACGCGGCGAGCACCGCCGCCAATGCGGACCGCAAAGGAACGAGGTCGTCGCGCACGATGCTCCAATCGTGGAAGGCGACCAGGAAGTCGGCATCGCTGTCGCCGCGGGACTGCTCACGCGCGCGTGACCCGAACCAGGCCAGATGGGTGACGCCGAAGCGGCGCTGCCACTCGGCCTTGTGCTGTCTCAACAGGGTGAGGGTCTCGGCGCGACTCATGGCGCGAGGATGCCGCAATCGCCGCGGCAATCAAATCGCCATCGTGCAGCCGCCGCCGATCAGATTTCCTCGTAGAGAGGCAGCGTCAGGAACTCCGCGAACTCCTCCTGCGTGCTCATCTGCGTGAAGATCTCCGCCGCCCGGTCGAACTTGCCCTCGAAGCCGCCGGCCTTGATCTTCGCGAGTTCTTCCGGCACCAGCGCACGCACCATCTCGGCCGTGACCTTGCGGCCGTCGTCGAGCGTGCCCTTCGGCGAGCGGATCCACTGCCACACCTGCGAACGGCTGATCTCGGCGGTGGCCGCATCCTCCATCAGGTTGTGGATCGGCACGCAGCCGTTGCCGGCCAGCCAGGCCCCCAGGTAATGGATGCCGACGTTGATGTTCATGCGCAGCCCGTGCTCGGTGATCGGCGCCTCGGGCTGGAAGTCCAGCAGGTCGGCGGCGCTCACCTTCACGTCGGGGCGCTGCTTGTCGAACTGGTTCGGCCGGTCGCCCAGCACCGCCATGAACTCCTTCATTGCCGGCTCGACCAGCCCCGGGTGCGCGACCCAGCCGCCGTCGTAGCCGTCGGTCGCGTCGCGCTTCTTGTCGGCGATGATCCCGCCCATCGCAATCGCGTTCTTCTCGGGGTCGTTCTTGATCGGGATCAGCGCGCTCATGCCGCCCATCGCCGGCGCACCGCGCTTGTGGCAGGTCTGCAGCAGCAGCAGCGCGTACGCACGCATGAACGGCGCCGTCATCGTGACCTTCGCGCGGTCGGCCAGGCAGAAGTTGCGGTCGACCTTGAACTTCTTGATGCAGCTGAAGATGTAGTCCCAGCGGCCGGCGTTCAGCCCGGCGCTGTGCTCGCGCAGCTCATACAGGATCTCGTCCATCTCGAAGGCCGCGAGGATGGTCTCGATCAGCACCGTCGCCTTGATCGTGCCCTGCGGCAGCCCGAGCTCGGCCTGCGTCATCACGAACACGTCGTTCCACAGCCGCGCCTCGAGGTGGCTCTCCATCTTCGGCAGGTAGAAGTACGGGCCGGCGCCGCGCGCGAGTTGCTCGCGCGCGTTGTGGAACATGAACAGCGCGAAGTCGAAGATGCCGCCGTGCACGCGCTGGCCGTCCACCGTCACGTGCTTCTCGTCGAGGTGCCAGCCGCGCGGACGCACCTGCAGCGTCGCGACCTGGTCATTGAGCTGGTAGGTCTTGCCCTTCGATTCGAGCGTCAGCGTGCGGCGGATCGCCTGCGACAGGTTGATCTGCCCCTGGATCTGGTTGGCCCACGACGGCGAGTTGCTGTCCTCGAAGTCGGTCATGTAGCTGTCGGCACCGGAGTTGAACGCGTTGATCACCATCTTCGCGTCGACCGGGCCGGTGATCTCGACGCGCCGGCAGTGCAGCGCCTTCGGAATCGGCGCGACCTTCCAGTCGCCGGCGCGGATGTTGGCCGTCTCGGGCAGGAAATCGGGGCGCTCGCCGGCATCCAGGCGCTGCGTGCGCTCGACCCGCGCGGCCAGCAGTTGCTGCCGGCGCGGCTCGAAGGCCCGGTGCAGCCTGGCGACCAGCTCCAGCGCCGGCAGCGTCAGCACCGTCTCGAAGCCCGGCAGGATGGGCGCGTTGATCTGCATGCCGTGCGGCAGGGGAAGGCTGCTCATGGGGAATCTCCTCGGAATCGAATCTCCGCACTCTATTGGAGACTTGCGTGAAGATTAAGAGCCTTCGAATTCGATGATTCGTGACTCCTGCGCACTGAATCAACCCCGGAACGACCAATTCCAGGTGGAACCTCTCGCCTGAGTCGGTCCACTCAGCCGCGACGACAACCCGGAGACGAACGCGATGAATCCGCTGCGCGACACTCTCATCGACGGCCTGCCGGCCGCTCTGGCCAGTTGGCCCACGCTGGGCAAGCCGGCGTCCCCCCACCTGCCGATCCCTTCCATCGGGCCGTCCGCACCGGCTGCCAGCAAGCTCGAGCACGAGGCGTTGGCGAAGACCCCCGCCGACGGCTGGCAGATGGAGCGCTCTCAGGCCGGGATTGCTGACTATGGCGCGCATAATCCCGCGCCATGGACCGGCTAAAGCAGATCGAATCGTTCGTATCGGTCGCTGCCAAGGGCAGTTTGACGGCCGCCGCCCATGCCGAAGGCGTCGCGCCGGCGGTCATCGGCCGGCGCATCGATGYGCTGGAAGAGCGGCTGGGCGTCAAGCTGCTGGTGCGCACGACGCGCCGCATCACGCTGACGCACGAGGGCAGCGCCTTCCTCGAAGACTGCCAGCGGCTGCTGGCCGACCTGGCCAACGCCGAATCCAGCGTCAGCGCCGGCGGCATCAAGGCGGCCGGCTACCTGCGCCTGACGGCACCGGCCGGCTTCGGCCGCCGGCACGTCGCGCCGCTGGTGCCGCGCTTCCTCGCGCTGCATCCGGAGGTCAACGTCTCGCTGAACCTGAGCGACCGGCTGGTCGACATCGTCAACGAGGGCGTCGATTGCGCGGTGCGCGTCGGCGAGCTGCCCGACAGCAGCCTGGTCAGCGTGCGGCTGGCCGACAACCGCCGGCTGTGCGTCGCGACGCCCGACTACCTGAAGCGCGCCGGCACGCCGCGCACGCCGCAGGAGTTGTCGCACCACGAGTGCCTGACGCTGAGCAGCGATGCCAGCCAGACGCGCGGCTGGGCCTTCACGATCGACGGCCAGGTGCAGCACCTGCGGCTGAGCGGCCGGCTCGATTGCAGCGACGGCCAGGTGCTGCACGACTGGTGCCTGGCCGGGCTCGGCATTGCGTGGCGCTCGACCTGGGAGGTCGAGGGCGAGGTCGCGAGCGGCGCGCTGGTCAGCATGCTCGACGCCTACGCCGCGCCGCCCAACGGCATCTACGCCGTGTTCCCGCAGCGCAAGCACCTGCCGCTGCGGGTGCGGCTGTGGATCGATTTCCTGAAGCAGACCTACGGGAACGCCGCGTACTGGCAGGACACCGCAGGCCCTGCCTGACTTACTTGGCGGCCGAAGCTGCTGCCGCGGGGGCCGATGCGTCCTTCGTGCACTTCTTGACGTAGCTGTTCTTCGCCGCGCCCTTCAGCTTCTTGTCGGCGGCCTGCGTCTCGCACGCAGCGCCCGCGCCGCTGGCCTTGGCCTCGCGCTCGCATTTCTTCATGAAGCTGTTCTTGGCCGCGCCGGCCAGCTTCTTGTCGGTCGCCTTCGACTCGCAGGTCGCCGCATCGGCCGCGAACGCCACGTTGGACAGCGCGATCAGGCCCAGGGCCACCAGGGTGCTCAGTTTCTTCATGGGATTCCTCCGGGGTGCGGCGAACGGTGTGTCGCCGGCCCGGATTGAAGCACCGACCCCGAATGTGATCAAGCGTGAGCTTGAGTCAACACGAATCTCTCTATGTCGCTTTATGTCACCAATGACAGCGTCACATGATGCGCCGAGGGTGGGCGAGCGCCTCGTGCGCCGCATGCAGCCGGCGCACCAGCACGCGGATGAACGCCTCGTCGAACAGGTGGCGGCAGCCCGGGCTGACCTGGGCCAGCGTGTCGGGCGTGAAGGTGATCGTGGTGGCCGATTCGGTGACGATCACGTCGGTGCTGTGGCGGCGCAGCTCGGCACTCGGCGCGAGGTAGACCATCTCGCCCACCGAGGTGCCGGCACCGAGCTGCGCGACCTTCGTGCCTTCGCGGAAGACCTCGACCTCGCCCTGCGCAATGATGTGGAAGTTGCGCGTTTCCTCGCCGCGCCGGTACAGCGCATGGCCGAAGGTGTAGCGCTGCCACTTCGCGCGGTGCACCACCTCCCACAGCTCGACATCGCCGAAGTTGGAAAAGAAATCGAGCGTGCGCAGCAGGTTGAAGCGCTCCGAATCGAGCACGCCCTGCAGCTGGCCGCGCGGCACCTGGTGGTTGACGATCAGCCCGGACAGCGCCTGCGCGAACTCGTCCCAGCTCGCATAGCGGTCGTCGGCGCGCTTGGCCAGCGCCCGCAGGATCACGGCATCGACGCCCTCGCCGACGCCCGAGCGCAGCTGGCTCGGCGGCATCGGCATCGCGTTGTAGACCTGGTTCATCATCGCCGACTGCGACGGCGCGTCGAAGGGCGGGCGGCCGGCGATCAGGTGGTACAGCACCGCACCGAGCGAATACATGTCGGCCCGGCTGTCGAGCGAGGCGCCGTCGAGCTGCTCCGGTGCCATGTAGGCCAGCGAGCCGACGCGGTAGACCTGCGTCGTCTCGGCCGACATGTTCAGCACGCTGCCGAAGTCGGTCACCTTGACGTCGGTGATGCTGCCGTTGGTGATCACCGCCAGGATGTTGGCCGGCTTCACGTCGCGGTGCACCAGGCCCTGGCGGAACACGTAGCCGAGCGCCATCGCGCACTTGAAGCCGATCTCGACGATCAGCTCCAGCGGCAGCAGCTGGTCGGCCCGGCAGTACTGGCGCAGCGTGTGGCCCGACACGTACTCCATCACGAGGTAGGGCTCGTTCGGGTCGGCCACCGCGTCGAAGATCTGCACCACGTTCGGGTGCTGGAGCCGGCCGACCAGGGCGGCCTCGGCCGCGAAGAAGCGCTCGAAGAAGCGGCCGTCGGTCGGATCGTTGACCGCGCCCAGGCGCACCCGCTTGATGGCCACGTCACGCTGGTGGAACTCGTCGCGCGCGAGGAACACCTCGCTGGTGGCCCCCTCGCCGAGCCGGCGCAGCACCGGGTACTTGCCGACCTGGGCCGGCAACGGCAAGCCGGAGACGGTGGCGGGTTCGGTCGTGGCGAGCGGAAGACTCATGGGTGATGCGTTGTCGGCACGCAGATGCCGAAGGGCCCGGAAGCCGAGAGTGGCATCTTGGCACCGCCGCCACGCCCCAGTGTGCCAAATTGAACACCAAAGTGGGTGCAAATCCGAAATGGGCCCCTCGTTCGGTGGGGTCCGGCGCTCGGCCCGCCCCTCGGTGTCGCGCAACTAGAATCGCGGCCATGATCCAAGCCAAACAGGAACTGCTGCAGGCGCTGGCCGCGGCGGTTGCCGATGTCCACCCCGGCAGCAGCGTGCCGATCGCCTTCGAATCGCCCAAGCAGGCCTCGCACGGCGACTTCGCGGTGACGCTCGCGATGCAGCTCGCCAAGCCGCTGAAGAAGAACCCCCGCGAACTGGCCCAGGCCCTGATCGACGCCCTGAACCGGCAACCCGCGGTGCAGCGCCACGTCGAGGCGCTCGAGATCGCCGGCCCCGGCTTCATCAACCTGCGGCTCAAGGCTGCTGCCAAGCAGTCGGTGATCGGCGAGATCCTGGCGGCCGGCCCGGCCTTCGGCAACCAGCCGCCGGTCGACCGGCGCGTGATGGTGGAGTTCGTCTCGGCCAACCCGACCGGCCCGCTGCACGTCGGGCACGGYCGCCAGGCCGCGCTGGGCGACGCGATCTGCAGCCTGCTCGACACGCAGGGCTGGCAGGTCACGCGCGAGTTCTATTACAACGACGCCGGCGTGCAGATCGCGACGCTGGCGGCCACCACGCAGGCCCGCATCCAGGGCCTGAAGCCCGGCGACGCGGCCTGGCCCGAGCCGGCCTACAACGGCGAGTACATCGCCGACATCGCGGCCGACTTCCTCGCGAAGAAGACCGTCAAGTCGGACGACCGCGAGTTCACCGCGTCGGGCGACCCCGACGACCTGGACAGCATCCGCCAGTTCGCGGTGGCCTACCTGCGGCACGAACAAGACCTCGACCTGCAGGCCTTCGGCGTGCGCTTCGACAACTACTTCCTCGAATCCAGCCTGTACAGCAGCGGGCGCGTGGAACAGACGGTGTCCAAGCTCAAGGCGGCCGGCAAGACCTTCGAGGAAGGCGGCGCGCTGTGGCTGCGCAGCACCGACTACGGTGACGACAAGGACCGCGTGATGCGCAAGTCCGACGGCACCTACACCTACTTCGTGCCCGACGTGGCGTACCACATCAACAAGTGGGAGCGCGGCTTCACCAAGGTGGTCAACATCCAGGGCACCGACCACCACGGCACCATCGCGCGCGTGCGTGCCGGGCTGCAGGGCGTGGGCGAGAACATCCCGGCCGGCTACCCCGACTACGTGCTGAACAAGATGGTCACCGTGATGCGCGGCGGCGAGGAGGTGAAGATCTCCAAGCGCGCCGGCGGCTACGTGACGCTGCGCGACCTGATCGACTGGACCAGCCGCGACGCGGTGCGCTTCTTCATGATCAGCCGCAAGGCCGACACCGAGTTCACCTTCGACGTCGACCTGGCGCTGAAGCAGAACGACGAGAACCCGGTGTTCTACGTGCAGTACGCCCATGCGCGCATCAGCAAGGTGCTGCGCGACTGGGTGGCCGAGCACGGCGGCGACCTCGCCGCGCTGAAGGGCGCCGACCTGTCGCTGCTGGCCGCGCCGACCGAGGCGGCCCTGCTGCTGAAGCTGGCCGAGTACCCCGACATGCTGACCCACGCGGCGGCCGACCTGGCGCCGCACGACGTCACGTTCTACCTGCGCGACGTCGCCAGCGCCTTCCACAGCTATTACGCGGCCGAGCGCTTCCTGCTGGCCGACAACGCCAACCTGACGCGCGCCCGCCTCGCGCTGCTGGCCGCCACTGCCCAGGTGCTGCGCAATGCGCTGCAGGTGCTGGGCGTGGCCGCCCCCGACCGGATGTGATGGAGAACGCATGAAAAGCCAACGTGGCGGTTTTGTCCTGGGCCTGATCATCGGCCTGCTGATCGGCCTGGCGCTCGCGCTGGGTGTCGCGCTGTACATCGCGAAGGTGCCGGTGCCCTTCATCAACAAGGTGCCGCAACGCACCGCCGAGCAGGACGCGGCCGAGGCCGAGAAGAACAAGAACTGGGACCCGAACGGCTCGCTGTCGGGCAAGACGCCGGTGCGGCAGGGCAGCCAGGCCGCCAGCGGCGTCGTCGGGGCACCCGTGCCGGCCTTCCCGCCGTCCGTCCCCTCGGCCACGCCGCCGGTCGGGGCGGCGCCGGCCGCCAGCAGCC
>NZ_JBFUGN010000155.1:0-9314 GCF_056402895.1 Rhizobacter sp. P3_B12
GCCCAATCGTGATGAATGATGCGATGAATGACCGCCCCCGCCGCATGAAGGCTGTTCGTTCACTGGCGGCGCTGCTGCTCGCCACCGCGGCCGCCGCGGCCCACGCCGACGCGGTCGACACGCTGCGCGAGTTCGTGCGCGACGTGAAGAGCGGCAAGGCCGCGTTCACGCAGACCGTCACCGCGCCCGACGGCGTCAAGAAGAAGAACTCCAGCGGCACGTTCGAGTTCGCGCGGCCGAACCGCTTCCGCTTCGCCTACGCGAAACCGGTCAACCAGTTGATCGTCGCCGACGGGCAGAAGGTCTGGATCTACGACGCCGACCTGAACCAGGCCAGCTCCCGCAAGCTGACGCAGGCGCTCGGCGCGACGCCGGCCGCGCTGCTCGCGGGCGGTTCGCTCGAGAAGGATTTCGAACTCGCCCCGCTGCCCGACAAGGACGGCCTGTCGTGGGTGCAGGCGACGCCGAAGGCCAAGGACAGCGCGTTCCAGGCGGTGCGCGTCGGCTTCAAGGCGAAGGACCTGGCCGCGATCGAGATCACCGACGGCTTCGGCCAGCGCTCGCTGCTGCAGTTCAATGGCTTTGCGGCGAATGCGCCGATCGCGCCCGACCGCTTCGTGTTCAACGTGCCGAAAGGCGCGGACCTGATCGAGCAGTAGCCAGATGGCCGAGCAGCAGCTCCCCTTCTTCGATGAAGCCGAGGCCGACCGCCAGGCGCCGCTCGCCGAGCGCCTGCGGCCGCGCACGCTGAACGACGTGATCGGCCAGCAGCAGTTGCTCGGCCCCGGCAAGCCGTTGCGCGTCGCGTTCGAATCGGGCCGGCTGCATTCGATGATCCTGTGGGGCCCGCCGGGTGTCGGCAAGACGACGCTGGCGCGGCTGATGTCGGATGCGTTCGATGCGCAGTTCATCGCGATCTCGGCGGTGCTCGGCGGCGTGAAGGACATCCGCGAGGCGGTCGAGCGCGCCAACGCCGCCCGAACCAGCGGCCGCCGCACGGTGGTGTTCGTCGACGAGGTGCACCGCTTCAACAAGGCGCAGCAGGACGCCTTCCTGCCGCACGTCGAATCGGGCCTGTTCACCTTCATCGGCGCGACCACCGAGAACCCGTCGTTCGAGGTCAACTCGGCGCTGCTGTCGCGTGCCACGGTGCATGTGCTGAAGAGCCTGGACGACGCCGACATGGCCACGCTGCTCGAGCGCGCCCGCGCGCTGCTGGCAGCGCCACCGATGAGCGAGGCGGCGGCGAAGCGCCTGATCGGCTATGCCGACGGCGACGCCCGGCGCCTGCTGAACGCCTACGAGAACCTGGTGCGCATGGCCGGCACCGCGGCCGAGATCGACGAGGCCCAGCTCGAGAAATCGCTCGGCGAGCAGCTGCGCCGCTACGACAAGGGTGGCGAGCAGTTCTACGACACGATCTCGGCGCTGCACAAATCCGTGCGCGGCAGCGATCCCGATGCGTCGCTGTACTGGTTCGTGCGCATGCTCGATGGTGGGGTCGACCCGCGCTATGCGGCGCGCCGCCTGGTGCGCATGGCCAGCGAGGACATCGGCCTGGCCGATCCGCGCGCGCTGCGGATGACGTTGGATGCGGCCGAGACCTACGAGCGCCTGGGCTCGCCCGAAGGGGAGCTGGCGCTCGCGCAGGCGGTGGTGTTCCTCGCGATGGCGCCGAAATCGAACGCCGTCTACGCCGCCTACAAGGCCGTGCGCAGCTTCATCCAGCAGGACGGCACCCGCCCGGTGCCGCTGCACCTGCGCAACGCACCGACAAAGCTCATGAAGGACCTCGACTACGGGCGCGAGTACCGCTATGCGCACGACGAAGAGGGCGGTTTCGCGGCCGGCGAGCGCTACTGGCCCGACGATATGGAAACGCCGCGCTTCTATGAACCCGTGCCGCGCGGCCTGGAACTGCGTATCGGAGAGCGCCTGCAGGAACTGCGTCGGCTGAACGAGGAGTCCAGCAGGAAACGCTGATGATTCGGGTAAACGCCGAGACTTGTTCTGTTCCGCCCGGGTAATCGAGGCCTGTTTTCGCGGTGAGCGCCCTCTAGAATCCGCCGCCACCGCGTCATTTAGGTGCAGCGCAGCCCGCCAGATAGCCACGGCGGGCTTTTTGCTACAGGGAACGGTGGCTGGCTTCGCGCGGCAGCTGTTCTTTGAATCGACAAGGCTGCCGCCTTGGATTTCCGCAGGAGACTTTTCACATGGATACCTTCATCCAGCAGATCATCAACGGTCTGGTGCTGGGCAGCGTGTATGCGCTGGTCGCACTGGGCTACACGATGGTCTACGGCATCATCAACCTGATCAATTTCGCGCACGGTGAGGTGCTGATGGTGGGCGCGCTCACCAGTTGGACGGTCGTCACGGCGCTGGCCGGCACCGGCATGCCGGGCTGGTTGCTGATGCTGATCTCGCTGATCGCCGCCATCGTGGTGTGCTCGGCGCTCAACTTCACGATCGAGAAAGTGGCCTACCGGCCGCTGCGCACCGCGCCGCGGCTCGCGCCGCTGATCACCGCGATGGGCATGTCGCTGCTGCTGCAGACGCTCGCGATGATCATCTGGAAGCCGAACTACAAGTCGTACCCGATCCTGCTGCCGAGCGAGCCCTTCTTCATCGGCGGCGCGGTGATCAACACCGTGCAGATCCTGATCCTGGTCGTCACCGCGATCACGCTGGCCGGGCTGATGTACCTCGTGAACCGCACCAAGCTGGGCCGTGCGATGCGCGCCACCGCCGAGAACCCGCGCGTCGCGAGCCTGATGGGCGTCAAGCCCGACACCGTGATCTCGGCCACCTTCATCATCGGTGCCGCGCTGGCGGCGCTGGCCGGCGTGATGTACGCGGCCAACTACGGCTCGGTGCAGCACTCGATGGGCTTCCTGCCGGGGCTGAAGGCCTTCACGGCCGCGGTGTTCGGCGGCATCGGCAACCTGGCCGGCGCGATGGTCGGCGGCGTGGCGCTCGGCGTGATCGAGTCGCTCGGCGCCGGCTACATCGGCGACCTGACCGGCGACGTGCTGGGCAGCCACTACCAGGACATCTTCGCCTTCATCGTGCTGATCCTCGTGCTGACGCTGCGCCCGAAGGGCCTGCTCGGCGAGCGTGTCGCGGACCGCGCCTGAGCGCACAAGGAATCCCACCATGAACCTCAGAGACAACAAGCTCGGGACCTGGATCGCCACGGCCATCGTGCTGGCGATCGTGCCCTTCATCGCGCAGTACTTCGGCAATGCCTGGGTGCGCATCCTCGACATCGCGCTGCTGTACGTGCTGCTCGCTCTCGGCCTGAACATCGTGGTCGGCTACGCCGGCCTGCTGGACCTGGGCTATGTCGCGTTCTACGCGGTCGGCGCCTACCTGTTCGGCCTGCTCGCGTCGCCGCAGCTGGCCGAGACCTTCCCGCGCATCGCCGAGATGTTCCCGGGCGGGCTGCACACGCCGTGGTGGCTTGCGATCCCGATCGGCGCGCTGGTGGCCGGCATCTTCGGCGTGGTGCTGGGTGCACCGACGCTGAAGCTGCGCGGCGACTACCTCGCGATCGTCACGCTCGGCTTCGGTGAAATCATCCGCGTGTTCATGAACAACCTGGATGCGCCGGTCAACATCACCAACGGCCCGAAGGGGCTGGCGCAGATCGATTCGTTCAACTTCCTCGGCTACGACCTGGGCAAGCGCCACACGCTGTTCGGCGTGATCGACCTGCCGCCGGTCACCAGCTACTACTTCTTCTTCCTGGCGCTGGTGGTCATCAGCGTGGTCATCTGCTACCGGCTCGAGCGCTCGCGCATCGGCCGCGCGTGGATGGCGATCCGCGAGGACGAGATCGCGGCCAAGGCGATGGGCATCAACACCCGCAACCTGAAGCTGCTGGCGTTCGGCATGGGCGCCACCTTCGGCGGCGTGTCGGGCGTGCTGTTCTCGACCTTCCAGGGCTTCATCTCGCCGGAATCGTTCAGCCTGCAGGAGTCGGTGATGATCGTCGCGATGGTGGTGCTGGGCGGCATCGGCCACATCCCGGGCGTGATCCTCGGCGCGCTGCTGCTGTCTGCGCTGCCCGAGGTGCTGCGCTACGTGGCCGGCCCGCTGCAGAACATGACCGACGGCCGGCTCGATGCGGCCATCCTGCGCCAGCTGCTGATCGCGCTGGCGATGATCGCCATCATGTTGTCGCGCCCGCGGGGCCTGTGGCCTTCGCCGGAGCACGGCAAGGCGGCTCCCGTCCCGACCAAATAACAACAAGGAGCTCCGCATGGCAGAAACTGTTCTCAAGGTCAGTGGCGTCTCCAAGCGCTTCGGCGGCCTGCAAGCGCTCTCCGATGTCGGCATCTCGATCGAGGCCGGCCAGGTGTATGGCCTGATCGGCCCCAACGGCGCCGGCAAGACGACCTTCTTCAACGTGCTGACAGGGCTGTACACGCCCGACTCCGGCAGCTTCGAGCTGGGCGGCAAGCCCTACCAGCCGACCGCGGTGCACGAGGTGGCGAAGGCCGGCATCGCGCGCACCTTCCAGAACATCCGGCTGTTCGCCGAGATGACGGCGCTCGAGAACGTGATGGTGGGCCGCCACGTGCGCACCAGCTCGGGCCTGATCGGCGCGGTGTTCCGCACCGGCGGCTTCAAGGCCGAGGAGGCCGCGATCGCCAAGCGTGCGCAGGAGCTGCTCGACTACGTCGGCATCGGCAAGTACGCCGAGTTCAAGGCGCGCACGCTGAGCTACGGCGACCAGCGCCGGCTGGAGATCGCGCGCGCGCTCGCCACCGACCCGAAGCTGATCGCGCTCGACGAGCCGGCCGCCGGCATGAACGCGACCGAGAAGGTCGTGCTGCGCGAGCTGATCGACCGCATCCGCAACGACGGCCGCACGATCCTGCTGATCGAGCACGACGTGAAGCTGGTGATGGGCCTGTGCGACCGCGTCACGGTGCTCGACTACGGCAAGCAGATCGCCGAAGGCACGCCGGCCGACGTGCAACGCAACGAGAAAGTCATCGAGGCTTACCTCGGTGCCGGACACAAGACAACTGGATGACCCACCCCCGAAGCGCCTTCGGCGCCTCCCCCTCAAGGGGGCGCCGCCAGCGGCCCGGCAAAGCCGGTTCCGCGGCGGCCGCTGGGTCGAATTCTTTTGCTATTCAGAGTGAAGGGTTGTGATGTCCACAACATTGTTGAAAGTTTCGGGCCTCAAGGTCGCCTACGGCGGCATCCAGGCCGTGAAGGGCGTGTCGTTCGAGGTGAACGAAGGTGAGCTGGTCAGCCTGATCGGCGCCAACGGCGCCGGCAAGACCACCACGCTGAAGGCCGTGACCGGCCTGCAGCCGGTGGCCGCCGGCGACATCGAGTTCCTCGGCAAGCCGATCAAGGGGCAGGGGCCGTGGGACCTGGTCAAGCAGGGCCTGGTGATGGTGCCCGAGGGCCGCGGCACCTTCACGCGGATGACGATCACCGAGAACCTGCAGATGGGCGCCTTCGTGCGCAACGACAAGGAGATCGACGCCGACATCGAGAAGGTGTTCGCGATCTTCCCGCGCCTGAAGGAGCGCCGCAACCAGCTGGCCGGCACGATGTCGGGCGGCGAGCAGCAGATGCTGGCGATGGGCCGCGCGCTGATGGCCAAGCCGAAGGTGCTGCTGCTGGACGAGCCGTCGATGGGCCTGTCGCCGATCATGGTCGACAAGATCTTCGAGGTGGTGGCCGACATCCACAGCCGCGGCACCACGGTGCTGCTGGTGGAGCAGAACGCGAGCCGGGCGCTGCAGCTGGCCAACCGCGGCTACGTGATGGAGTCGGGCGAGGTCACGATGGACGGCGATGCGAAGGCGCTGCTGGACGACCCGAAAGTGCGCGCCGCCTACCTGGGCGAGTGAGCCGCGAAGCGCGTCGCTGAGGGGCAAGAACCACCCGCTTGGGTGGTTCCGCCGGCGTTGTCGCGTTCCTATACTGGCCCGCACAAAACGGCCCGGGACCAGGGCCGCGCCAACCCCTAGGAGTTCTTCCATGCAAGCCACCCTGCGCCCGTCCGGCCTGACCGGTCTGTCCCTTGTCGCCGTCGCCACCGCCGCGCTGCTCAGCGCCTGCGGGTCCACCATGCCGACGATGGGCGAGAACAAGGGCACCGTGTCGGGCGCTGCCGGCGGCGGCACGGCCGAGAACAGCAACAGCCAGCTCGAGAAGTGCCCCGAATCGCTGGGCACGCTGGCCGTGCAGGAAGACACCACCGCGCCCTGGTACTACCAGCTGCGCCAGCACCAGCTGGGCTCCACCATCCCGGTGCTGCGCCTGATGGTGCAGCAGAGCAACTGCTTCGTGATCGTCGAACGCGGCGGTGCGATGAACAACATGATGAAGGAGCGCTCGCTGGAACAAAGCGGCGAAGTGCGCGCCAACAGCAACTTCGGCAAGGGCCAGATGGTCGCGGCCGACTACACGATGAGCCCGGCGATCCAGTTCTCGGGCAAGACCGGCGGCGGTGGCGGCTTCCTCGGCGGCGGCGGGCTGGGCCTGCTGGGCGCGGTGGCCGGCAACGTGAGCCGCAATGAAGCGTCGACGACGCTGCTGCTGATCGACAACCGCTCGGGCGTGCAGATCTCGGCCRCCGAAGGCACCGCGAAGAACTTCGACTTCGGCATGTTCGGCGCCGCCTTCACCGGCGGGCTGGTCGGCGGCGGCGGCGGCTACGCGAACACGCCGCAGGGCAAGGTGGTCGTGGCCGCGTTCGCCGATTCGTTCAACCAGATGGTGAAGTCGCTGCGCAACTACAAGGCGCAGACCGTCAAGGGCGGCCTGGGCACCGGCGGCCGCCTGGGCGTGGATGGCGGCACGACGCCGGCATCGCAGCCGCAGGCTCCTGCGAAGAAGAAGTAAATCGGGGCCGGCTTCAGTCGACCTTCGCGCCTGAAGCTTTCACCACCTGCTCGTACTTCGCGCGTTCGCGCTTGACGAATGCGCCGAACTGCTCCGGCGTGCCCGGCATCGGCTCGGCCATCAGGCTCGCGAAGCGCGCCTTGATGTCGGGCGATGCGAGCGCCTCGGTGAACGCCTTGTTCATCTTGCGCGTCACGTCGGTCGGCAGGCCGGCCGGGCCGAACAGGCCGAACCAGGTGTTCACGTCGAAGTGCGCGAGCCCGCCACCCGCTTCGGCGATGGTCGGCACCTCGGGCATCGCGCTCGAGCGCGCCGTGGTCGTGACGGCCAGCGCGCGCAGCTTGCCGGCCTTGATGTTGGTCGATGCGGTCGCCAGGTTGTCGAAGTTCAGGTCGACCTGGCCCGACAGCAGCGCGAGCTGCGCCGGGTTGCCGCCCGAGTACGGGATGTGGACCATGAAGACGCCGGCCTGCGCCTTGAACATCTCGCCGGCCAGGTGCCCCGCGCTGCCGTTGCCGCCGGAGCCGTAGTTCAGCTTGCCGGGGTTCTTCTTCGCATACGCGACCAGATCGGCCACGCTGCGGATGCCCAGCCGCGTCGCCGTCTCGGTGTTCATCACCAGCACGTTCGGCACCTGCGCCACGCCGGTGATCGGCGTGAAGTCGCGGATCGGGTCGTACGGGATGCGCGCATACAGCCACGGGTTGATCGCATGTGTCGCCACAGCGCCCATCACGATCGTCAGCCCGTCGGGCGGCGATTTCGCGACTGCATCGGCGCCGATGTTGCCGCCGGCGCCGGCCTTGTTGTCGACGATCACGAGGCCCAGGCTGTCCTTGACCTTGTCGGCCAGCGCGCGGGCGATCACGTCCAGCGGGCCGCCGGGCGAGTAGGGCACGACGAGCCGGATCGGCTTGCCGGCCTGTGCGAGGGTTGCGGAGGGCAGCGCGGCGGCGCCGAGCAGTGAAAGAAGGTGTCTGCGGTGCATCGAGGGGGTCTCAGGCAGGGTGCTTGTCGGCTTCCGACGTGAATGAATCGGCGTAGAACTCTTCGGCGGGCAGGCCGCAACGGGCCACCAGGTCGCGCTGGGCCGATTCCACCATCACCGGCGCGCCGCAGGCATACACCTGGTGGCCGGACAGGTCGGGCAGGTCGGTCATCAGCACCTGGTGGACGAAGCCGGTGCGGCCGGTCCAGCCGTCGTCGGGCTTCGGCTCGGACAACACCGGCACGTAGCTCAGCCACGGCAGCTCGTTGGCTGCCTGCAGCATCCAGTCGTGCAGGTACAGGTCGGCGCGGCTGCGGCAACCCCAGTAGACGACGGCGGGGCGCTCGCTGTCGGTGAATCGCAGGTGTTCGACGATGGCCTTGATCGGCGCGAAGCCGGTGCCGCTGGCCAGCAGCACCATCGGCCGGGCCGAGTCCTCGCGCAGGAAGAAGCTGCCGAACGGGCCTTCGAGGCGCAGGATCTCTTTCTCCTTCATCGCGCCGAACACGTGGTCGGTGAACTTGCCGCCCGGCATGTGGCGGATGTGCAGCTCGATGCCGGGTTGCTGCTCCTGCGTGTGCGGCGCGTTGGCCATGCTGTAGCTGCGGCGGCTGCCGTCGCGCAGCACGAACTCGACGTACTGGCCGGCGTGGTAACGCAGGCGGTCGTTGGCCGGCAACTGCAGGTGCAGCACCGCCACGTCGCCGGCCGGCCGCTCGATGCGGTTGACGCGGCACGGCATCTTGCGCACCGGGAACTCGCCGGCCCCGGCGACGGTGCGGGCTTCGAGCACCACGTCGGTCTGCGGCGCGGCGCAGCAGGTCAGCACGAAGCCGGCTTCTTCTTCGGCGTCGCTCAGCGCCTTGGCCTGGTGGGCGCCGTGGATCACGCGGCCTTCGAGCAGCCTGCACTTGCAGGAGCCGCAGGCGCCGTCCTTGCAGCCATAGGGCAGGCCGATGCCCTGGCGGATCGCTGCCGCGAGGATCGGCTCGTCGCGATCGACCTGGAAACTCGTGCCGCTGGGCTGCACGGTCGCGGTGAAAGTCATGGGGTAACCTCGAAACCAGCCCTCGATTCTGCCCGCGATCCAATGCCCTTCCGCCCCGACCTGCCGACCCGCTTCAAGCGCCCCACCGTGTTGATCGTCGGCTGTGGCGATGTCGGGCAGCGCGTCGCCCGCCTGCTGAAGGGGCGCTGGCGCGTGCTGGCCCTCACGTCGTCGCCCGCGCGCCTGCCGGCGCTGCGCGCGCTCGGGGCCGTGCCGCTGCCGGGCAACCTGGACGATGCGGCGACGCTCGGCCGCCTCGCCGGCCTGGCCGACGCGGTGCTGCACCTGGCGCCGCCGCCGGGCGAGGGGACTGGCGATCCGCGCACCGCGGCGCTGCTGCACGCGCTGGCCCGTTCGACGCGCGTGCGCCGCATCGTCTACGGCAGCACCAGCGGCGTGTAT
>NZ_JBFUGN010000156.1:0-25491 GCF_056402895.1 Rhizobacter sp. P3_B12
GCTCGTGCCTCACGAGGCTCGCGTTGGCGGCCAGCTGATCGCGCAGCCGCACGATCGTCTGCGGCTCACTCAGCAGGCGCATCCGGTCGGCCTTGCTCAGGCGCTCGGTGTCCTGGTCGGCCAGCAGGCCCTTCACCAGCAGGCGACGCGCCTTGCCGCGGCTGCCCCAGCCGGTGTTGCGCGGGCCCATCGCACCGCGCACCACGTCGAACAGCCACGGGTCGCTCAACGCATCGCGGAACTGGCGCAGCGGCGCCGCGCGGCGCGCGTGGGCCCAGGCCCGGCGCAGCACGGTCGGCGCCGAATGCTCTTCCGGCGTCAGCAGCAGCTTGCTGGCAAGCAGGCGCTTGCCCAGGCCGGAGCGACTCGTCAGCACCACCAGCGGCACCGCCAGCAGCAGCGGCAGGCCCATCGGCGCCAGCCACAGCGTGGCCTGCGGCTGCACCCACAGCACCAGCGCCGACAGCAGGGCCACGCCACCGCTGATGAACATGAAGCGGCGCGCCGCATCGGCCCAGCCGATGTCGCTCGCTTCGCGCGGCGGCGATTTCCAGTCCAGCTTCAGGCCGGTCAGCGCGACGATCACGAACAGCGTGTGCGCCATCATCCGCACCGGCGCCTGCAGCACCGAGAGCCCGCCTTCCAGCAGCGCGCCCTGGATCAGCGCGGCGGTGCCGCCGTAGCGGCGCTGCTGCTTCGTCATCACGATCGCGGCCACGCCCATCACGCGCGGCATCGCCAGCATCACCGCGGTGGCCACCCACAGCAGCGCCATCTCGACCGGCAGCTCGCGCGCCGAACCGAACACCGGGTGGCCGCCGAACATCCACAGCCCCGCGCCCAGCAGCACGAAGGCCAGCCACAGCGGCGCCGACAGGTAGGCGAGAGCGCCGGTCAGCAGCATCGCGCGGTGCACGCCGTGCAGGCCGGGCTCGGCGATCAGGCGGGCGTTCTGCAGGTTGCCCTGGCACCAGCGGCGGTCGCGCTGCAGTTCTTCCAGCAGGTTGGGCGGCTGCTGTTCGTAGCTGCCGTGCAGGTCGTGCACCAGCCACACGTGGTAGCCGGCACGGCGCATCAGCGCGGCTTCGACGAAATCATGCGACAGGATCTCGCCGCTCAGGCCGCCATGGCCCTTCAGCGGCGCGAGGCCGCAGTGCTTCATGAAGGGCTCGACGCGGATGATCGCGTTGTGGCCCCAGTAGTGCGATTCGCCCAGCTGCCAGTACTGCATGCCGGCGGTGAACAGCCGGCCCGCGACGCGGCCCGAGAACTGCTGCGAGCGCGCATGCACCGTGTCGAGCCCGCAGGCCTGCGGCGCGGTCTGCAGGATGCCGGCGTTCGGGTTGGCTTCCATCAGCCGCACCAGCTTGACGAGGCAGTCGCCGCTCATCACGCTGTCGGCATCCAGCACCACCATGTAGCGGTAGTCGCGGCCGAAGCGGCGGCAGAAATCCGCCACGTTGCCGGCCTTGCGCTTGGTGCGGATGGTGCGCCAGCGGTAGTAGATGCGATCGGCCAGCCCGCTCTCGGCGCGCAGTTCGGCCCAGGCGGCCAGCTCGGCGGCACGGATCTCGGGGTCGTTGGTGTCCGACAGCACGTAGACGTCGAACAGGCTCGATGCGCCGGTGGCGGCCAGCGATTCGACGGTCGCGCGCAACCCGGCGAACACGGTGGAGACCTGCTCGTTGCAGATCGGCATGATGATCGCCGTGCGGGCGCCCTTGTGGATCGGCTCGTTGCCGACCGAGGCCGCCGACATCGCATGCCGGTCGCCGCGCCATAGCACCCAGAAGCCCATCATCGCGGTGAAGAACCCCGCCGACACCCAGGCGAACAGCAGCGCGTACAGGCCGATCTGCAGGTTGCGCAGCCAGGCGCTCTCGTGCGGCGGCAGCACGTTCGCGAGCAGCGCGGTGGCACCGGCGGCCGACAGCGCGACCAGGCCGAGCAGCACGCGGCGGCGCGACTTGGCAGCAAGCTCCCAGGCTTCGGGGGCCGCTGGCGGCTCAGCCGCAGCGGTGGCGCGCGCGCCGGGTTGAACGAGGCGGCCCAGGCCGGCCAGCGAGTCGACCAGCAGGTCGCCCAGGCTGCGCGTGAAACCACGCCACGGCTGAGCCACCATCGAGCCGCGGTTCATGCGCGGCATGCTGGCGCCCGGTGCGGATCGGTCGGCGCTCACTCGGGTTGAATGATCGTGGTCCATGTTTCGGTCAGGGCGTTGTCGCCGGTTTGGAGGAAGGCTCGCAGCTCGGCGGGTTGCGAGAGCTGGAGGCGGTTGACGCGCACGGTCATGCGCCAGGTGCCTGTCGCCGGGTTGCGATAGGCGTTGCGTTCGACGATCTGGGCGTTGCTGCCCGCGCTGACGACGGCCTTCACCGCCGCATCGGCCGGCAGCGCGCGCAGGGCGGGGCCGTCGAAATCGACGACGTACTGCACCTCGCGCGGATCCAGCACCGTCTTGCGGTCGACGAAGCCGTGGCCGCGCCGGGTCTGCACCGTCCAGCCGGCCGGCGGGCGCTGCTGGCGCTCGCCCTGCCACTGCATGCGGTAGGCGAAATCGATCGGCTGGCCGGGCGCCGGCACGCTGTCGGGCACCCAGTACGCGACGACGTTGTCGTCGGTCTCGTCCGGCGTGTGCAGCTGCAGCAGCTCGACGCGGCCCGGGCCCCACTTGCCTTGCGGCGTGACCCACACGCTCGGGCGGTGCTCGTACTGCGCCTCGGTGTCTTCGTAGCTGGTGTAGGTGCGGTCGCGCTGCATCAAGCCGAAGCCCTTCAGCTCGGCCATCGAGAACGAGGTCACCAGCGTGTTCTTCGGGTTGACCAGCGGGCGCCACAGCCATTCGCCGCCGCCCTTGCCGTCGCCGGTGGCGAGCATCAGGCCGTCCGAGTCGTGCACCTCGGGGCGGAAGTCGCCGGCCTTCGGCTGGTTCTCGCCGTGCGCGAACATGCTGGTCAGCGGCGTCAGGCCGAGCGTCGCGACACCGGCGCGCAGGAACAGGCGGGCCTGCACGTCGATTGCCGTCTCTTCGCCGGGACGCAGCGTGATGCGGTACGCGCCGGTCGCGCGCGGCGAATCGAGCAGCGCGTGGATCACCAGCGTGGTCGCCTGCGGCGCCGGGCGCTCGATCCAGAACTCGCTGAAGCGCGGGAACTCCTCGCCGCTGCCGCCGACGGTGTCGATGCCCAGCCCGCGCGCCGACATGCCGTAGTGCTGGCCCTTGCCGAGCGCGCGCAGGTAGCTGGCGCCCAGGAAGACGACCAGCTCGTCCTTGTAGGCCGGGTTGTTGAGCGCGTAGTGCACGCGGAAGCCGGCAAAGCCGAGGTCGCCCCAGCCCTTCTGCGTCAGCTTGTTCTTGCCGTAGTCGAAGTCATTGCGATCGAACGCGATGTGGTTGACGCGGCCGTCCGGCGCGATCTCGTTGATCGACACCGGCTGCGTCTGGAACTTGCCGAGGTGGAAGAAGGCCAGCTCGAACGGCAGGTTCTCGCGGCGCCACAGCGACTTCTGCGGGTTGAAGCGGATGTCGCGGTACTGGTCGTAGTCGAGGTTCTTCAGCTCGTCGGGCAGCTTGACGGTGACCGGTGCATAGGGACGGGCGGCCGCCTGGCGGGCGCGCTCGGCGACGTCGTCGAAGCCGAAGGCCATCGCCTGGCCGGCCAGGGCCGCGAGGCTGAGTGAAACCAGCGCGCGAACCCATGTCGCGGATCGGCGAACGGTGGAAGCGGTGAGCGCGGGGAGACCGGGGGAAGCGAGCAAAACGTGGTTCCTGTCTGGCAAAACAAGGCCGTGAAAACGGCCGCGATGCCTTGACAGCGCAACGCTTGTGCCAGCAGAAAAAGTCGTTTGTTATCAACGACTTGCCGCGAGTAACAAAGGGTTTGCCCGTATCTGACGCCGAAACGATCGTCCGGACCGGTGTTTTTGTCGCCATGCAGCGACAGCGCAGTCGAGCGTCTGCGCCAAGTGCCTGTCGCACAACGACTTTTCGGCTGTCACCGGATGGCGACAGCCGATGTCGCCCGCTCAGCGATCGCGCACCAGCGTCCCGACCGGCGCGGCGGCGTCACCGAGCATGAACACCGTGTAGACCTTGGTCGCCTGCAGGTTGGCCTCGTCGGCGAGGAACAGCCGCGCCGCCGCGGCCGGCGAGGTCACTTCCAGCCGGACCGGGTTGCCGACCACGAGGCTCGTGCTCACCGACGCCTGGCCGAACGGGATGTCGCTCGCGACCAGGCCGTAGTCGGCCGTCAGCGTCGCGTTGCCGCCCAGGCCGTTCACGCCGTGCACCAGGCGCAGCTTCGCGTTGCCGGCGCCGGCCGGCTTGTTGTTGTCCTGCAGCACGAAGGCGCTCGGCGCGGCCGCCGTGCCCAGCACCATCAGCGTCACGTCGGCGCCAGGCACGGCGGTGAACGCCGGCAGCGCGATCGCCGCACCGCCATTCACGCGCAGTTCACCGGTCACCGCGCCGGCCGGCATCGTCGCGTACGGCACGATCGCCGGCGACGTGATGCCGCTCGACAGCGCGACACCGTTCGCCTGCACCGAGACCGCGCCGCCGGCCGCCACGCCCGCCACCACGCGCACGCGGGCCAAGGTGTTCTTCTGCGCCACCGCCTCGGCGCGCTGGTTCAGCAGCAGGCCGTGCACCAGCACGCCGCCCGGCGTGGCGGTGACCACCACGGTGGCGATCTGCTGGTCGGCCAAGGCCACCGACGGCAGGTCCAGCCGCACGTCGGCCTTGTTGCCGGCGCCCGTCACGACGATGCGCCACGCGCCCTTCACGAACTCCTTGTAGATGCTCAGCGTGTCGGTCGGGATCGCGGAAAACGCCGCGCTCTGGTCGGCCAGGCTGGCATCGGCCGGGAACACGTAGAGGTCGAGCGCGCCCGCCTCGACCGCGCCGTTCAACAGGCGCAGCTTCGCCTGGCCCGCCGTCGGCGCCGCTTCGGCGTCGTTCAGGTACATCGCGCGCAGCGAGGTCTCGGTGCTGTAGGCCACCAGCGTGTGGTTGCCGTTCCCGGACACCGTGCGGCTCACGCTCACCGCGGTGGAGGCCGAGCCGCTGCGCTTCAGCGCCATCGTCACCGTGCCGGCGCCGATCTCCGGCGAGTACGCGCCAGCGGTGAACGACGCGGTGTCCTTCGTCTGCAGCACGTCGTTGGCGTAGAAATCGAGCGCCGCGTAGTCGGTCGTCGCG
Organism: Rhizobacter sp. P3_B12; assembly: GCF_056402895.1. Taxonomy (NCBI): domain Bacteria; kingdom Pseudomonadati; phylum Pseudomonadota; class Betaproteobacteria; order Burkholderiales; family Sphaerotilaceae; genus Rhizobacter; species Rhizobacter sp. P3_B12. The sequence goes on from NZ_JBFUGN010000156.1 coordinate 5,201, forward strand.
TTGACCAGGCGCACCCGGCCGGTCCCGCCGCCATCGTCGCCGGAGCCACCGCCGCAGCCGGGCAGCGCCACGGCGGCCGCCAGCGTCGCGAGCAGGGTGGCCGCAGCCAGGCCCCAACGGGTGAAGAACTTGTTCATCGATGCGTTTCCAGTCAGATCTGTAAATGTGCAATTGGCACATTCACTGTAGATTCCATGACACACGATGACAAGCCCCGGGAAACCGGGGATTGCGAAAGCGTGATCAAATGTGCATGTTGCACATTGACAGGCCCTAGATGACGACGCCGGACGACACCGAGGCTGCCTTCCAGCAGGCGCTTGAGCGGCTGCTGCTGCCGCTGGCGCAGCTGTGCCTCGACCGGGGCCACGGCTTCCCGCTGCTGGCCGAGGCGCTGAAGCGATCGCTGGTGGCGGCCGCGCGCGAGGCGCATTCCGGCGCGCAGGCGAGCCGCGACATCAGCCGCATCAGCACCACCACCGGCCTGACGCGCCGCGAGGTGACGCGCATCACGCACGCCCCGTCGGCCGAGGCCCCGGCGCGCAGCTCGCCGGCCACCCAGGTCTTCACGAAGTGGATGGGCAGCCGGCGCCTGCAGGACAAGGACGGCCACCCGAAGGCGCTGCCGCGCCAGGGCAAGGCACCGAGCTTCGAGGAGCTGGCGCGCTCGGTGACGCGCGACGTGCACCCGCGCAGCCTGCTCGAGGAGCTGTGCCGGCTCGGCCTCGCGAGCTTCGACCCGGTGACCGACACCGTGACGTTGGAGCGCGATTCCTTCGTGCCGAGCGCCGACCAGTCGCGCCTGCTCGGCTTCGTCGGCCACAACGTCGGCGACCACCTGGCGGCCGCGGTCGCCAACCTCGCGGCCGGCAGCGCCGGCGAGAAGCCGCCCCACTTCGAGCAGGCGCTGTTCGCCGACGGCCTCGGCGCCGACTCGGTCGCGCAGCTGCGCGGGCTGGTCACCGAGCAATGGCGCGGGCTGATGGCCGCGCTGGTGCCGCAGCTCACCGACATGATCGACGCCGACGAGCGCGCGCACCAGGCCGGCGACCCGCCGCTGCGCCGGGTCCGCATCGGCCTGTACACCTTCCATGCCGATGCGCCCGCGGCGGCAGCCCCTTCACCCGACGAGCCCGACCCATCGTGAACAACCGCCCCTCGAGCCATTCGCCCCGCCGCCGCCTCACCGCGGGGCTCCTGGCCGCCGCGCTGCTGATCACCCACCTGGCCGGTTGCGGCGGCGGCGTCGACAGCGGCGGCACCGGCATCATCGCGTCCGGCCCGATCAGCGGGCTCGGCTCGATCTTCGTCAACGACGTGCGCTTCGACGACGACAGCGCCGAGATCCGCGACGAGCAGGGCGCGCTGCTCACGAAGGACCAGCTGAAGCTCGGCATGACGGTGATCGTCGAGGGCGGCACGCTCGACACCAGCGGCACGCAGGCCACCTCGACGGCGCTGGCGATCCGCGTCGTCAGCGACCTGGTCGGGCCGGTGGCCTCGGTCGATGCGGTCGCCGGCAGCTTCGTCGTGCTCGGCCAGACGGTGATCGTCGGCGCGCGCACGCTGTACGACGGCAGCCTGGCCGGCGGCTTCAGCGCGCTGGTGCCGGGCATGACGGTGCAGGTGTATTCGCAGTACGACCCGCTGACGCGCCAGTACGCGGCCACGCGGGTCGAGCAGCTGCCCGATGCGTCGTTCTACAAGATCCGCGGCGTGGTCGCGGCGCGCGATCCGCAGGCCCCGAGCCTGACGCTGGGCAGCGAGGTGATCGGCGTCGGCAGCGTGGCCGGCAACGCGGTGCCGCCGGCGGACATCGGCGATTTCCTCAGCGTGCGGCTGCTGCCGGACAACGCGCAACTGGCCGCCACCTCGGTGCGCACCGCCGACCTGATGCTCAGCGACCACCCGGTGGCGCGCGTCGAGGGCACGGTGACCGAGATCGTCAGCTCGCGCAGCTTCAAGGTGAACGGCATCGCGGTGGACGCCGTCGGTGCGCACTTCGACGGCGACGAGGCCAAGGTGGCGCTGGGCGCGCGCGTCGGCGTGTTCGGCGCCACGCTGGCCGGCACGCTGGTGGCGGCGCGCGTCATCGTGCACGACGACAGCGTGCCGGCGATCGCGAGCTTCGCGCTGGTCGGCGCGGTGCAGGAGCTCGACGCGGCGGYGCGCAGCTTCCGCATCCGCAACACGCCGGTGGTGTTCGACGATGGCACCACGTTCAGCGGCGGGGTGGCGGGCGACCTGGCGGACGGCCGGCGCGCCACCGTGACCGGCGTGCCGTCGCTGGACGGCACGCGGATCGTCGCGACGCAGGTGACGTTCGCGGCACCCTGACGCCAAAGGCCCTGCGCAAGCGGGCCGAGCGCCGGGCCGCCCCAAGCCGGCCCGCATCCCCCCGGGGGATCGACCGGCGTACCCGCCGGGCGAGGGGCTGTCATAAATGACAGATTTGTCATCCAGGCGTCAGCCAGCGGCCCGGGCGGCGTCACTAAACTCCGGGGAATGCGCGTCCTGATCATCGAAGACGAACCGAAAACCGCCGACTACCTGCGCCGCGGGCTGACCGAGCAGGGCCACGTCGTCGACGTCGAGCACAACGGCATCGACGGCCGCCACGCGGCGCTGGAGGGCCGGCACGACGTGATCGTGCTCGACGCGATGCTGCCCGGCATCGACGGCTTCGAGATCCTGCGCGACGTGCGCCGCGTGAAGCAGGTGGCGATCATCATGCTGACCGCGCGCGACGGCATCGAGGACCGCGTGCGCGGCCTGCAGGACGGTGCCGACGACTACCTGGTCAAGCCGTTCTCGTTCCTCGAGCTGAGCGCGCGGCTGCATGCCCTCTCGCGCCGCAGCCGCCAGACCGAGCCGACGACCATCACCATCGGCGACATGGTGCTCGACCTGCTGGGCCGCAAGGTGCAGCGCGGCGGCGACCGCATCGACCTGACCGCCAAGGAGTTCTCGCTGCTGACCACGCTGGCGCGCCGGCCGGGCCAGGTGCTGTCGCGCACCGAGATCGCCGAGCTGGTGTGGGACATCCACTTCGACAGCAACACCAACGTCGTCGAGGTCGCGGTGAAGCGGCTGCGCGCCAAGCTCGACGGCCCCTACCCGCTCAAGCTGCTGCACACGATGCGCGGCATGGGCTACGTGCTCGAGGCGCGCGCGGCGGAGGGCACGGCATGACGCGCCGGCTCGCGGTGCGGCTCACGCTGATGTTCGCGGGCTGCGCGGCGGTGGTGTTCCTGGTCGGCGGCTGGGCGCTCTACCGCATGCTGAACGGCGGGATGATGGAGCAGGTGCGCGGCGAGATGCGGCTGCGCGCCGGCTGGGCCGAGTCGATCGTGCTGCGCGTGCAGGACGAATCGCAGTGGCGGTTGTGGCTCACGCCGAAGTTCAACACGCTGGAGATGGAGCGCAGCGACGTGCGGCTGTGGGTCGTCAGCGACGACTCGACCTTCCGCTACGGCCCGCGGCGCGCCGACATCGAGGCGCTGGCGATGGCCGGCGGCTTCGGCGAGCTGGACGAGCCCGGCCACCCCTGCAAGCTGCTCACGTGGACGCGCCACCTGCCCGCCGACGGCGACCGGCCCGCGGTGACGCTGGTGCTCGTGAAAGACCCGCTGCGCTTCCTGCAGACGCTGGAGGACTTCCGCTTCGCGCTGATCGGGCTGGGTGCGGTCGGCGTGCTGGCGGTGGCCCTCCTCGGCTACGGCATCGCCCGCGTGGGGCTGCGGCCGCTGCAGCGGCTGAGCCGGCAGGCGCAGGCGCTCGACCCGAACCACCAGGAGCAGCGGCTCGACCTGCAGCCGATGCCCGCCGAGCTGTGCGACCTGACCGCGTCGTTCAACGGCGCGCTGGCGCGGCTGGAGACGGCCTACCAGCAGCTGGAGGCCTTCAATGCCGACGTGGCGCACGAGCTGCGCACGCCGCTCACCAACCTGATCGGCCAGACCCAGGTGATGCTGACGCGCGAGCGCAGCGCCGACGAGCTGGAGGAGGTGCTGCGCTCCAACCTCGAGGAGATGGAGCGGCTGAAGGGCATCGTCAACGACATGCTTGCGTCGAGACGGCGCTGCTGCGGCGGGCGCTCGGCAACCTGCTGCAGAACGCGATCGAGCATTCGACGCCGGGCGACGAGATCGTCGTCGAGGTCGCGCGCCTGCTCGACGCGCCGGAGCAGATCCGCGTGGCCGTCAGCAACCCCGGTGGCCCGATCGACGAGCAGCACCTCACGCACCTGTTCGACCGCTTCTACCGCGTCGACAGCGCGCGCCGCAACCCGGGCGGCAACCACGGGCTGGGCCTCGCGATCGTCAAGGCGATCGCGCTGATGCACCGCGGCTCGGTGTTCGCGCGCTCGCAGGCCGGGCGCAACACCTTCGGTTTCACGTTGACCGCCACCTGACAAAAACGTCATCTGCGCGACAGGGTCCTGTGCGGGTCAGATTTCTAAGATGCCTTCACTACCAACCCATACGTGAAAGGTACCGAGATCATGAAAGCAACCCTCGCACTGAGCATCGCCGCCCTGGGCCTCACCGTGCTGTCGCAAGCCGCGCGCGCCGACACCGACACCGCCGCCAACTCGGCCTACAACACGCCGTCGACGCTGACGCGCGCCGAAGTGCAGGCCGACCTGGCGCTGTGGCAGCGTGCCGGTCTGGAAGCCGCCGCCGGCCGCGAAAGCTTCGACCCGACGCGTCCCGACATCGCCAGCCGCCTGGCGCAGTACAAGCAATGGCGCAGCGGCTCGGAATACCGCAACGAACTGGCCCGCCTGCAGGACAAGGCCATGACGGCGCAGGCCGCGTCGGCACGCACCGCCAACTGAGCTCCGCCGCCCGTCAGGCCGCGAGGCTGGGCACCGGGCGGCAGGCCGAGGCCAGCGCGACCAGGTTCGGGTCGCGCTGCCTCGCCCGCAGGTAGTTGAGCCCGATGCGCTGGCGCACCTGGTAGCGCGACTGCAGCGGGATCAGCTCCACCTTGCCGCCGAGCACGTCGCGCACGCGGCCCGGCAGCAGCGTGCAGCCGAGGCCGCCGCCGACCAGGTGGATCAGCGTGAAGATGTCGCCGACCTCCATCGCGAGCTTCGGCACGAAACCGGCGTTGCGGAACGCGGCGTCGAAACCCTCGCGCGTGACGAAGCCTTTGCGCAGCGTGATGAAGCGTTCGTTGGCGCAGGCCTGCAGGTCGACCGCGCCGAGGCGGGCATAGCGCGAGCCGATTGGCGCCGCGAAATACATCGGGTCTTCGAACAGCGCGAGCGATTCGATGTCCGGCTCTGCCGGCGGGATCGCCATCAGCGCGGCATCCGTGGTGCCCGCGCGCAGCTGCGCGAGCAGGTCGGCATTCGAGCCCATCACCAGTTCGGCCTGCACGTCCGGGCGCAGTTGCCGCATGTCGGCGACGAGCCGCGGCACCGTCTCGACCCCCAGCGAATAGAGCGAGCCGATGCGGATGCGTGCGCCCGACCAGCCGCCGGCTTCCCGCGCGGCCTGCACGCCGTCGCCGATCAGTTTCAGCGCGGCGCGCGCGGCATCGGCCAGCACGCGGGCTGCCTCGGTGGGCAGCAGATCACGGCCTTCGTGGCGGAACAGCGCGCAGTCGAGCGCGTCTTCGAGCGAATGCAGTGCGCGGTGCACGCTGACCGTGCTCACGTCGAGTTGCTCGGCGGCGCGCCGCAGGTTGCTGCTCTCCATGTAGGCGAGCAGCATCTCCAGCTTGCGCAGCGTGATTTCTTCCATCAGTGCCATGGCACGGTCCTCCCTGTGTTTTCGATGGATGCTAGCGACGGCGCGCCGCCGAGGTTGCTACGCAATGTTCCGTTCGTTGCAAGGCGCGCGCGGGGTGGGCCGCGGCGGTGGAAAGGCGCCTTCGCAGTGCGGCGGGTAGACCAGCGAAGGCAGGTTCAGCAGGTCGTCGGTCCAGCCGGTCCGTTTCCACGCGCGCAAATGCGGCCTGCGGCCGCTGGAGCGCTCGACTTTCACCTCACGACGGCGACAGGAGATCGGGTCGATGAAGTAGAGGCGCTGCGCACCGGAATCGATCAGCTCGATGGCGGTGACCACCTGCAGCTGCCACATCAGCGAGCCGACGCAGCTGAACATCAGCCCGACGTGGGTGATCGCGCGGTGCGTGGGGTTGACGGTGGGGCGGAGGGTGATGAAGTTGATGAGGAGTTCGGGCATCGAGGCACCTGGGTTGGCAAAGGGCCAAAGGCCGATCGCGAACTGCCAGCGAACGGATCTCGTCGCGAATGCTATCAATTGACACGTGTCTTAAGGCAACGCGACAGACAAAGTCGCGCCGATGCGTCCCAGCCGAAATAACCTCCTCGTCCAAGCCCTGGGCGTCGTTCTGAAGGAGCGACGCAACGAGCTCACGATGACGCAGGAAGGACTCGCAGCAGCGGCAGAGTTGGACCGGCCGTACATCACGATGATGGAAGCTGGCAAGAAGCAGCCGTCGGTGAGCGTGCTGTGGAAGCTGGCGGCAGGAGTGCAACTCAGCGCGGCGGAGTTGGTAGCTCGGGTTGATGAGAAGTTGGCGGCGCTTCAGGCCGTGGCTCGGAGGGCTGGCAAGAAGACAGCCACTTCTCGGGATTCAAATCCCCGAACTTCCAATACCTCTTGATCAGCCCGTGGGTGTCGCCCAACCACCGGCCGCCCCATCGCCGGTCAAAACAAGCAGCCCCGCAAGCTCGCTGTCGCCCAATTGCCTATGCTCTGGCGCAGGTGGCCGAAGTGCCCGAGCAAGACTTTCGCTACCACGATGCAGACGCCAAGCACGAGGTCGCACTGTTCGTCGGGCAGATCGAAAGCGCCATGCACGGGCTAGTCCCGTCTCATCGGGAAAACCGTTCGCATCGCCTCGACGTAAGGCGGCCGGCGGCAAACGCTCGAGTTCCCGCCCACATCACGACACGCCTCGGCGCTCGATCAGCGTGCCGGTGTCTCGCTGGCACGCCATCGCGAATGGCTGTCCGACATCCTGCGACGCGGGGCTTGAATTCGGCCGGCACCTCGACCTTCCAAGCGTTACACCTCGCCGGTCAACACACCACCCTCCCGAGCCGTTGGATGCCCCATCAACGACTCCGGATGCGCCCATGCACCCCGTCACCCGAATCCTGTCGCGGCTCGCCGCCGCGGCCTGCCTGGCCTTCGCCCTCACCGCCTGCGGTGGCGGTGGCGACGACGGCAGCGTCACCTTCGACATCGGCATCATCGTCGCGGGGCAACCGCTCAGCAGCGGGCACATCCACTCCGGCTCGTCGCAGAGCATCTCGGTCTGGGCCGGTGATTCGCTGCAGCTCGATGCCAGCGAGCCGGTCGTGTGGTCGCTGCAGGTCGCGGGCACCTCGGTCAGCGGCAGCGGCACCACGGTGTACTACGGCGGCATCGGCGTCACGATCGACACCATCAGCGCGTCGCGCATCCTCGTCGACACCTTCGATACCAGTGCCTTCAGCACACCGGTCGCGCTGACCTTCACCGCCACCTCCACGTACGACGCCGCCGTGGTGTCCGTCGTGACGGTGTACGTCTACTACTGAACCAGCTCGCCGGCGCCCGATCGCCGGGGCTTCACGCTCAGGTCACCATCAACGACGTCGTCCCCGACTGCCCCGGCTGGTACAGCCGCAGGCGCACGTGGTACGTGCGGCCCTTGAAGAGCTTGTACGTGATGCTCGCGTTGCGGTCTTCGCCGCTGTCGTCGTCGGCGGCCAGGAAGCTCGGCTTGCCGCCGATTTCCTCGAACAGCGCGAGCAAGGTGTCGGTCGCGCCCTTGGTCGCGATGGTGTACTTGCGCGACACCGTCGGCTTGAAGGTGCAATCGATCTGCTGGCCGGCCGCCAGGTCGGCAGCGATCGACTGGAACGGCTGCAGCACCGTCGGCACCGGCGCATTGCCGGGGTACCACTTCACGACCCAGGTCTTGTCGGCACTCGACAGCGTGCCCGGCGGCACCAGGCCCTCCAGGTCGTACTTCTGCGGCTCGTCGATCAGGCCGGGCTCGAACTCGTACTCCATGATCGAGTCCGGATCCCAGGCGGAACCCTGCACCTGCTGCGTGTCCAGCTTCTCGAGGATGTTGTGGAAGGTGGTCGCACGCGACCAGCTGTTCGGCGGTGCCGCCAGCGAGGCATACACCGCTTCCTCGTGCCACTTGATCCCGGCGAACGGGTTCTGGTGTTCGTGCTCCATGCCGAACACGTGGCCGAGCTCATGCAATGCCGTGCCCCGGCCGTACGGCGTCGTGAGGTCCCAGCCGTAGACGGTGGTCGGCTCGGTGAGCGGGATCTTCAGGACGTCGCGGCCCACCGCCGATGCGGAACTGCCATCGGCCAGCGAGTAACCGATGCGCACCTCCGCCTCGCTCAGCGAATCGACCTCAACGAACTCCAGGCCGATGCCGACCGCCTTCCAGGTGTCGAAGGCGTGACGCACCGCATCGGCCTGCGACTTCGGAACCGCAAAGTGCGACCCGCCGCTGAAGAAGCAGTAGTGCAGCACCGTGCGGTTCGCCCACTTCGAGCGACCGGACAGGATCGCCGCGGCACGCCGCGGATCGGCCATCACCGCATCGGACAGCTTCGGCCTGGGCCGCGGCGGCGTGCTGCACAAGGGCTTGGCCAGCCTGCCGTGAGGCGTCGATCCACCGCCATGACTGCTGCGTGACGTGCCCATGCGAATCTCCTTGATGCTGCTGGTAGGAGGGCCTCCACAGATTAGTCAGCACACGCCCGCATTTCCATCATCAACCGAGAGGAGCGAGCGACCGGCGGTCGGGCGCCAGCAACGCCGCCGCGCAATGGGTGAAGCGCTTCACGCTGCGTGCCGCTTGTCGATCAAGCCGCAGGCCGAAACGGCCGATATGTCCGCAGTCCCGGGTCCATTCCCGGACGCGGGCACCTGCGCACAAGGGACGTGGCGATGAAACGGATCAGGCAGTTGTTGATCGGCACCGCCCTCGGCATGCTGGCCGCATGCGGCGGCTCGGGTGGGGGCAGCAGTGGCAGTACCACGACTGCGATGGGCGACAGCTCGGTCGGAAATTCGATGGGCAACGCACCCGCGACGAGCACCGTGTCGGGTGTGGTGGCCGACAAGCATGGCGTGGCGATCCAGGGCGTGCGGGTCACCGTGTTCCACCACAACGACCACACGACCCGCACTGCCACCACCGATGCCGACGGCCGCTATGCGATCGCCGGGCTGAGCGCCGGCGTCAATGCGGACTACGCGGTCTACGCGCAGCAGGCCGGTCTCGCCTTCTACCCGTCGGTCGGCGACGCGGCCGGCTCGGTCACGAAGATGGATTTCAACGGGCTCTACCGCACCGTGATCCGCTTCGCGACACTGCCGACGCACGATGTCGCGAACGCGGACTTCACCGCCTCGCGCGCAGGCGACCGGATGGCGAGCCTGCCGCGCACCGGGCAGTCAACGAGCTTCGCGGCCGGCGATGACGGCTCGTTCGCGCACGGCGTCGCATGGCCCGGCACCCGGTTCATCGACAACGCCGACGGCACCGTCACCGATGCGCTGACCGGCCTGGTGTGGCTGAAGAACGCCGGCTGCTTCAACGCGACCGACTGGCCGACGGCGCTCGCCGAGGCCGCGCAACTGGCCAGCGGCGCCTGCGGCCTGAGCGACGGCTCGGCCGCAGGGCAATGGCGCATGCCGAACGCGAACGAACTGGAGAGCCTGGTCGACGTGTCGCAGGCCGGCCCGGCGGTGGCGAGCGGCCATCCGTTCACCGGCATTGCCGTYGCCAACGCGTACTGGAGCTCGACCACCTACATGGCATTGACGAGCAGCGCGATGGCCATCCGCTTCAGCGACGGGCGCTGGATCAACGGCGCGAATGCGGCCGACGGCGGCATGAGCAACGTGAAGGCCGGTTCGGCGAATTCGCTGTGGGCGGTGCGCTCGGGCGCCGCCGGCGCCGTGCAGTTGCTGGCCACCGGCGTGTACGCCGGCATCGGCGGCGGCTCGTTCGGCACTGCCGACGATGCCGCCCTGCAGACCGGCGCGCCCCTCACCTCGCCGCGCTTCATCGACAACGGCGACGGCACGCTGGCCGACACGGTGACGGGCCTCACTTGGCTGAAGAAGGCCGATTGCATCCAGCAGCCCTGGTCGGGGGCGCTGGCGGCGGTGAACGCGCTCGCGAGCGGCCAATGCGGCCTCGCCGAYGGATCGGCCGCCGGACAGTGGCGCCTGCCCAACCGCGCCGAGATGCTGAGCCTGTCGGACCGCGCGCCGACCTTCCCGCAGGCCTCGTACCTGAATGGCCAGTACCAGGCCAGCACGGCGGTCACTGGCCCCGCGGTGTTCGACAACTTCATCGTCTCGGACTACTACTGGTCCTCGACCACCAGCGCCGCAGACACCAGCGAGGCGTGGGCCGTCTACAGCTGCGACTTCGGCGTGTACAACGTCGCGAAGTCCGAGCTGCGCTACGCACTCGCCGTGAGGTAGTGCCCCGATATAGTCCGCTGCTGTACGCAGCAGACAGGAAGGACGCGGGGCATGCGCCGATTCGAGCTGGTCGAGGGAACATCGAGCAAGTTCTGGGAGGTGGCCGTGGCCGGCAGCGATGTGACGGTGCGCTTCGGCCGCATCGGCACCAACGGCCAGGCCAAGACCAAGTCGTTCGCGAGCGCCGCCGCAGCGCAGACCGAGCACGACGCGCTGGTGAAGGAAAAGACCGGCAAGGGCTATCGCGAGGCCGGCGTGGCTGCCGGGGCGACGCTGGCGGCGGTCGCTGCGCCCGTTGCGGCGCCCGCCGCTCCGAAGGCCGCTGCTGCGCTGCCCCCGCCCGCAACACCGAAGACCCCACCGCCGCCCGCCGCCGACACCGCACCGATCGAGTGGCCGCAAGGCGGCTTCGAGTGGAACGACGCCCTGCGCAAGGCCATGCCGGTGGTGCGCGGCATCCATGCACCGGCATTCCCCGATGGCCGCAGCCTGCTCGCCACGCCCGTCACCGTGCGCGACCTCCAGTACAGCCACCGCACATCGGAGTTCACCGCGCTGGCCTCGCAACTGAACCGCGACTGGACGCAGTGGAATGCCGCCACCTTCCCCGACCACACCGGCGCCGATCGCCTGGCGCAGGCCGACCCGGACTTCTGGCTGGAGCTGTGCGCCCAGTGCATGCACGGCAACGTCCTCCACCAGGGCGACATCTACGGCACGCATGGCCTCAGTTGGGCCACTCAGGTCGGCATCGCGCTGCACGGCCTGCCGTTCATGATCGAAACCGCACTCGACCTGGCGCGTGGCTCGCAGCCGCACGCGTTCGCGCTGAGCCGTGTCATCGGCTCGCAGTTCAAGCTGCTGCGCGCCGCGATCGCCGCTGCCGACGACACCGTGCACGATGCCGCCGTCGCCACGCTCGAGCGGCAAGCCGCTGCCACGCCGCTCGACCGCTTGCTGCGCGCCGTGCTCTGCCCGCATCGCACCGACTGGGCCCTCGCCAGCATGGCCGAGGATCCGGCCGACGACGATCTCTACCTGCGCGACACCGTCGTGCCGGCCGATGCCATGCGGCGCTACCTGCAGGCGGCCGCGCCGTACTACTACAAGCTGGAGCGCGCGCTGGTGCTGCAGATCCACCTGCACGGCGCCGACGCCTTCGAGCTGCTCGCCGACCTGCTGCGCCGCGCCGACGACCGCGAGAACAGCGAGAAATTCACCGCGCTGGTGCTGCGCATGCGCCTGCCGCAGAGCCTCTCGCTGCTGACCGAGCTGATCGAGCGCAAGGACGCGCGCGCTGCGCTCGACAAGCTGTCGGAGCGCTACCCGGCCGCCACGCTGCAGTGCGTGATCGGTCATGCGCTCGCCACGCGCTCTCGGCTCGCTGAAGGCTGGGCGGTGCGGCTCGCGTTGCGCGAACCCGCCGCGCTGGCCCAGGCGCTGCCCACGCTGGCCGATGGCGAACGCGAGCGCTTCCAGGCGCTGCTCGATGCACTGCAGAGTGCCGAGGCGTCGCCCGAGCAGTTGCCGCCGCTGCTGGTCGAGCCACCATGGCTGCGCAAGGCGCGCGCCACCGATCTGCCGACGCTCGACATCGCGGCCGGTGCGACGCCTGATCGCATCGAATGGACCGCCGATGAACGCACGCGGCATGCGGCCCACCAGGTCAACCCCTGGCGCAGCAAGCAGTCGCCGAGCCCGACCGGCTACGCGCTGAACGAGATGCAGATCACGCCCGAGGGCCAGGTGCGCGTGATGGCCGGCCAGCTGCTGCTGCCCGACGACTTCAAGATCACGAAGACCTATTTCTACGGCCAGACGCCCGAAGTGGTGCTGCTGTTCCCCGAGGCCGCCGCGCTCGCGCTGTGGAGCAGCTACCCGTCGAAATACTGGTACTCGTTCAGCGACAACAGCGCGCCGATCCGCGCCATCCTCGCGCGCCATGGCGAGGCCGCGGTGCCGGGCTTCATCGGCTACGTGCAGTCGTACCCGATGCCGACCCGCTGCTGGTCCTGCCCGCGCGCATGCCGAAGCTGCCGGTGTTCTTCGTCGCGCCGGCCCTGCGCCGCCCACTGCTGCGCGATGGCGGYGAGGCGCTGCCGACCAACGCCATCGAGCACATCGGCTCGATGCTCGCGATCAGCCGGCTCGAAGCGCCCTACCCCGGCCTCGCGATCGTCAAGGAGCTCTGCACGCCGAGCTCGCTGGCCGAGTTCGCGTGGGACCTGTTCGAGGCCTGGATCGCCGCCGGCGCGCCCAGCAAGGACGGCTGGGCCTTCGCCGCGCTCGGCCTGCTGGGCGACGACGAGACTGCGCGCCGGCTCGCACCGCGCATCCGCGAGTGGCCCGGCGAATCGGCGCACCAGCGCGCGGTCACCGGGCTCGACCTGCTGGCCGCGATCGGCAGCGATGTCGCGCTGATGCACCTGAACGGCATCGCCGGCAAGGTGAAGTTCAAGGCCTTGCAGGACCGCGCAAAGGAGAAGATCGCCACGGTGGCCGAGGCGCGCGGCTTCAGCGCCGCCGAGCTGGCCGACCGGCTGGTGCCCGACCTGGGGCTCGACGAGCACGGCGCGCTGGCGCTCGATTTCGGGCCGCGCCGCTTCTTGGTCGGCTTCGACGAGACGCTGAAGCCGTTCGTGAAGGATGCGCAGGGCGTGCGCCTGAAAGACCTGCCGAAGCCGATCAAGAGCGACGACGCCGCGCTGGCCGAGGCGGCAACCGATCGCTTCAAGCAGCTGAAGAAGGACGCCAAGGCCATCGCCAGCCTGCAGGTGACGCGGCTCGAGATGAGCATGGTCGAGCGGCGCCGCTGGACGGCGGCCGATTTCAGGCTGTTCTTCCTCGAACACCCGTTGATGCGCCACCTGGCGGCGCGCGTGGTGTGGGGCGTGTACGAAGCCCGCGAGGACGATCCGGCCGGCACGCTGGCCAGCGCCTTCCGCGTCGCCGAGGACTGGACGCTCGCTGACGGCGACGATGTGCAGACCCCGCTGCCCGACGACGCCAACGTCGGCATCGTCCACGTGCTGGAGATGCCGGCGCCGATGCAGGCCGCGTTCGGCCAGGTGTTCGCCGACTACGAGATCCTGCAGCCGTTCAAGCAGCTCGGCCGCGAGACCTACCGGCTCACGCCCGATGAGTTGCAAGGCACCGAGCTGAAGCGCTTCGAGCAGAAGACGGTGGCCACCGGCAGCGTGATGGGCCTGGTCAACCGCGGCTGGGAGCGCGGCGCCGCGCAGGACGGCGGCTGGGTCGGCTGGTTCACGAAGCGCGTGGCCGGCGGGCTCGAGGTCGAGCTCGAACTGGACCCCGGCACCGTGATCGGCGACCTGAGCTACGAACCGAAGCAGCGCATCCCGAAGATCGTGCTGCGCCAGGCCGGCACCTGGGCCCAGCAAGGCCATGTGAAATTCGAGCGGCTCGACCCCATCATCGCGAGCGAGGTGCTGCGCGACGCCGACCTGCTGGCGCCGCTGCCATGAAGAAGGCGCCCCTCGGCCTGGTCTGGCCCGGCGGCGGCTTCCAGTGGGCGCCGGAGTGGCTGGCGCTGCTGCCGGTGATGCGCGGCGTTCACATGCCTGCACCCGCACCGTCGGCGCCGCAGAGCCCCGCCATGGCGCTCGAAACCGCCTTGGGAGGCACCTTGCCCCAGGCCTACGCGGAGTGGTTCGCACGCTTCGAGCCGCTGCGTGACGCGGTCGCCTGCGCCGACGAGGCCGGATACGAGGCCGCGCTCGCGGTGGCGCAGCGCGGCAGGACGGGTTCTTCGCCGGCCGGCCGCGCCTGCGCCTTCGTCTTTGCGCACCTCGGCGAGTGGACGGCCGAATGGCTGGCTGCCCACAGCAAGGAGCCCTACGGGCATGCAGTGCTGGGCTGGTCCGCGATGCAGCCGGCCGACTTTCTCGCGCATGCCGCGGCACACCCCTGGCTCGACCATGCCACGTTGACGAAGGGCATGCTGCTGCAGTTGAAGCTGCACGGTGAGGCGGCACTGGAGGTGCTGGCCTGGTTCATCCGCACGCGCCTCACGTCGCGCGACCCGAAGCTCGCGACGCAGGCCCTCAAGCTCGCGGCGCAGATGCGGGTGCCCGGCCTGCTGCCGCTGCTCGCGGCGCAGTCGGACCACAAGAAAGTGCGCGACGCGCTGGAGAAGCTGGCGAAGACCCATCCGGTGGCGGTGCTGTTCACGGTGATCCGCCATGCGATGGCCGGGCGCAGCCGGGCCGCCGAGACCTGGGCCTTGCGGCTGGCGCATGAGTGGCCGGAGGCCTTGCCGGCCGCGCTGGAAGCGCTGGAGCCGGCGCTACGCAGCCGCTTCGAGAGCGCGGTGGCGGCGCTGAATCCGGTGGAAGCACCCGACGAGGCCTTGCCGACCATCCTGCGCGAACCGCCGTGGCTGCGCGCCGATCGGCCGGGGCAGTTGCCGGTGCTGGACGTCCCCGTCATCGCGACGCCCGAGGCCCTGGCGTGGCAGCAGGATCTGCTGGAGCGCATGAAATCCTCGGCACGCCAACTGAACCCCCAACGCGATGCGCACGGCTTTCCGGCAGAGCTGAAGCTGACCGATGCGGGCGCGCAGCGCCTGCTGGCAGGCCAGCCGCTGCAGGACGGCGACACCTCGGCGAGCTACGTCTCGATGTCGCTGCTGCTCGACGCGCCGCAGGCCGCGCAGCTCACGCTGTGGAACAGCTTCCCGCCCGAGCGCTGGATGCTCAGCCCATGGAGCCTCGACGCCGAACACATCCTCGCCCGCTTCGGCGTGGCAGCGATCCCCGGCATGGTGGCGGTCCTGTCGACCCATCAGGGCAAGGGCCCGCGCATCGCGCTGCTGATGGACACGCCCTGGCTGGTGCCCCGCATGGCGAAGCTGCTGCGGCAGTCGCGCATGCACCGCAGCGGCGCCGCGGAGTGGATCGCGAAGTTCCCTCGCACGGTGATGCTGCGGGCGCTGCCCGCGGCGTTCGCGGCGCAGCACAGCGCGGAGCGCGACGATGCGCGCCACGCGTTGCGCTGGAGGGCGGAGCAAGCAGGCGGGCGTATCGCGCTGCTCGAAGCCGCCACGGTCTACGGCGAGGCGATGACCCAGGCCGTCACCGCGCTGCTCGCCACCGACCCGCTGGACATCCTGCCCGGCGAGATGCCGCCGTTGCCGCCCTTCTGCGACGTGGCCACGATGCGCCGCCCGCAGCTGCAGGCCGGCGGCGCGCTCAGCGCCGCGGCCACCGGGCACCTCGTGCGCATGCTGATGATCGGCCGGCCCGATGCGCCCTACCCCGGCGTCGCCCTCGTGCAGGCCGCGTGCACGCCCGCGAGCCTGGCCGAGTTCGCCTGGGACCTCTGCGACGCGTGGATCGCGGCCGGTGCGCCCGGCAAGGACAGCTGGGCCTTCCGCACGCTGGGCCTGCTGGGCAACGACGAGACGGCCCGCCGCCTGATCCCGCGCATCAACGACTGGGCGGGCGCGCCGGGCACCCGCGGCCGCGCCGAGTCCGCGCTCGACCTGCTGGCCGCCATCGGCACCGACGTGGCGCTGATGCTGCTGAACACGCAGGCCACCAAGGGCCGGCACAAGCGCGTGCAGCTGCGCGCCGCCGGGATGATCTCGGCGGTGGCCGATGCGCGTGGGCTCACGCTCGATGAACTCGGCGACCGGCTGGCGCCGACGCTCGGCCTCGACGAACCCGATGCGGCGGTCTTCGATTTCGGCCCGCGCACCTTCTCCCTCAACTTCGACGAAACCCTGAAGCCCGTCGTGCGCGACGCACGCGGCCTGCGCCTGAAAGACCTGCCCAAGCCGCTGAAGGCCGACGACGCCGCACTCGCCGGCCCGGCGGCCGAGCGCTTCAAGCAGTTGAAGAAGGACGTGCGCGCCATCGCCAGCCTGGAGATCACGCGGCTGGAGCGCGCGATGCGCAACGCCAGGCGCTGGCCGCTGCCCGAGTTCCGGCGCTTCTTCCTGGCCCATCCGCTGATGCGCCACCTGGCGACGCGCCTGGCCTGGGCCACCTACGACGGGGGCACGCTGCGCCAACCCTTCCGCGTGGCCGAGGACTGGACGCTCGCCGATGCGGCGGACGAACGGCTCGCGCTGCCCGAAGCCGCGCAGATCGGCATCCTGCACGTGCTCGAACTCGATGCGCCCGCGAAGGCGCAGCTCGGCCAGCTGTTCGGCGACTACGAGATCCTGCAGCCGTTCAAGCAGCTGCAGCGCGAGACCTACGCGCTGACGCCGCAGGAGCGGCAGCAGAGCACGGTCAAGCGCTTCGAGAACCGCGATGTCGCGACCGGCGCCGTGATCGGCCTGGACCCGAAGGGCTGGGAGCGCGGCGGCGCGGAAGACGGCGGCATGGTCCGCGAGTACGCGCGCGACGCGCCCGGCGGCCTGCGCATCACGCTGCGCTTCAGCCCCGGCATCTTCGTCGCCGGCGGCATGATGGAGCCGCGCCAGTCGCTCGAGTGGCTCACGCTCGCGCGCCGCTCGGCCGAAGGCACCGTTGAAGCGGTATCGTTCGACGCACTCGACCCGGTGTCCGCCAGCGAGATGCTGCGCGACATCGACCTGCTGAACCCAGCGCTTTCACAGCCCTCGCCATGACCGACCGCACCACTGCCATCCGAAGCCAGCGCCCGCCCGCCGAGCAGCTCTACGCCGACGAGCTGGCCCAGCTCGCGAAGCACGACAGCGGCCCGGTGCCGCCCGGCTGGCGGCTGTCGATGAAGGCGGTGATGCGCTTCATCGGCGGCGCGCCCGGCATCCGCCGCAAGATCGTCTGCGCGCCGAGCCTGCTCGAGCGCGCGATGGTCACGCTGGCCTCGAACCGCGCGCTGCTGCTGGTCGGCGAGCCCGGCACCGCGAAGAGCCTGTTGTCGGAGCTGCTCGCGGCGGCCATCAGCGGCACCAGCACGCTGACCATCCAGGGCAGCGCCGCCACCACCGAAGACCAGATCAAGTACGGCTGGAACTACGCGCTGCTGCTCAACGAAGGCCCGAGCCCGCGCGCGTTGGTGCCGTCGCCGCTGTACCGCGCGCTGCGCGACGGCCGAATCGTGCGCTTCGAAGAGATCACCCGCTGCCCGCCGGAGGTGCAGGACGGCCTGCTGTCGATCCTCTCCGAGCGGCTGCTGATGGTGCCGGAGCTCGCCGACGACAACGCGGTGTTCGCCGCGCAGGGCTTCAACCTGATCGCCACCGCCAACACCCGCGACCGCGGCGTCAACGAGATGTCGGCCGCGCTGAAGCGGCGCTTCGCGTTCGAGACGGTGTTCCCGATCGCCGACTACGACGAAGAGCTCGCGCTGGTGCGCGCCGAGCTGGCGCGGCTGCTGGCGCAGGACCAGATTGCGGTGCAGCCGTCGGACGACGTGCTGGAGGTGCTGGTCACCACCTTCCGCGAGCTGCGCACCGGGCTCGACAAGGACGGCAACGCCGGCGAGCGGCTGTCGACCGTCGTCAGCACCGCCGAGGCGGTGAGCGTCGCGCATGCGGTGGCGCTGCGCGGCCACTACCTGCGCGGCGATGCCGGCCAGCCGGCCGACATCGTCGAGGCGCTGGCCGGCGCGGCCGCGAAGGACAACGCCGACGACCTGAAGAAGATCCGCCGCTACATCGAGCAGCGCGCCAGCCGCCGCAAGGGCGAGCACTGGCAGGCCTTCCACGCGGCGCGGCACCTGCTGCCGGAATGATGCCGACCGGCACCGTCCGCGTGGTCGGCGTGCGCCACCACAGCCCCGCCTGCGCGCGGCTGGTGGCGCAGGTCATCGCGCGAGAGCGGCCGCAGGCGGTGCTGATCGAAGGCCCGAGCGATTTCAACCCGCGCCTCGGCGAGCTGCTGCTCGACCATGAACTGCCGCTCGCGCTGTACAGCTACGCCAACGAAGACGGGCAGGCGGCGCAGTGCTGGTTCCCGCTGCTCGACCACTCGCCGGAGTGGGTGGCGCTGCGCGAGGGCCAGGCGGTGGGCGCGGCGCTGCGCTTCATGGACCTGCCGCACTGGCGCTACCGCGCGCTGCCCGATGCGCAGCGCCGCACCGCCGCTCAGCGCAACACGCGCTCGCGCTACGCGCAGGTGGTCGACCACCTGTGCCGCCGCTTCGGCTGCGACAGCGACGACGCGCTGTGGGATCACCTGTTCGAATCGCAGCCCGCCGACGCCGCACCAGACGAGCTGTCGCGCAAGCTCGACCTGTACTTCGCCGAGCTGCGCGGCGACGAGGCCGGCACCCCGCAGGACCAGGCGCGCGAGGCCCACATGGCGCAGTGGATCGCGTGGGCGGCCGCCAATTTCGAGCGCGTGCTGGTGGTGTGCGGCGGTTGGCACAAGCCGGCGCTGGAAGGGACCCTTCGACAGGCTCAGGGCGAACGGGAGGGGGGCCCAGTGACCGATGAGCCCGAGGTGCCGCAACCGGCTGACGACCGCGCCGCCGGCTGCTACCTGGTGCCGTTCGAGTTCCGGCAGGTCGATGCGCTCGGCGGCTATGCCGCGGGGCTGCCGTCGCCGATGTACTACCAGTGGGTGTGGCAGCACGGGCTGCGGCCGGCCGGCGATCGCGCGGTCGCGACGATGGTGGCGCGGCTGCGCCGTGCGCAGGTGCCGCTGTCGACCGCCGACCTGCTGGCTTTCGAGCGCAGCGCCGCCGCGCTGGCCGCGTTGYGCGGGCACGCGGTGCCGCTGCGCGTCGACCTGCTCGATGCCCTGCAATCGGCCGTCGTCAAGGAGGCGCTGGAGGTGCCGGCCCCGTGGAGCAACGACCGCCGCCTCGGCACGCACCACCACCCGGTGCTGCGCGAAGCCCTGCTCGCGCTGACCGGCGACGGTGCCGGCCGCCTGCACGGCGACACGCCGCTGCCGCCCTTGCTGCACGACGTGCGGCAGCGGCTGGCCGCGCTCGATCTGCAGATCGAGCGCAGCGCCCACAAGCTGGTGCTCGACCGCCGCCGCGCCGAAGACACACCGCGCGCGCACCTGCTGTGGCAGCTGCGCTGCCTGCAGGTCAGCGGCGTGCAGCTGGTCGAGACGAAGGCGCCGCGTGCCGCGCGCGGCCTGGCCCGCGAGCTGGCCTTCGAGGAGCATTGGCGGCTGCAGCAGACCGAGCGCTGGTACCCCGACCTGATCGAGGCCGCGGTGCATGGCGCCACGCTCGAGGCCGCGGCACGCCAGGCGTTGCTGCGCCAGGTGGCCGATGCGCAGGGCGATGCAACCGTGCTCGCGCAATGCCTGATGCAGGCGATCCGCGCCGKKCTGCTCGACATGGGCCACGAGCTCGCGCAGCAATTGCGCCAGGGCATCGGCAGCAGCCACGACCACGGTGCACTCGCGCGCGCCGCGCAGTCGCTGGCCGCGATCATCGAGGCCGGCTTCTGGGGCAACGATCCGCGCGCGCTGCTCGAAGACACCCTCGCGCTGATGGCCGGCCAGCTGCTGTGGCTGCTCGAAGGCCGCGACGGCGTCGGCAGCCCGCAGCTGCTGGAGGCCGACGTGCGCGCCGCCGCCGTGTTCGACACGCTGCTGCGGCTGCACCTGCCCGCGCTCGATGCCGGCTTCGTGCGGCAGACGATGGCGCGCCTCGCGCGCAGCCCTTCGAAGCCACCGGCCCTGCGCGGCGCGGCGCTCGGTGTCGCGTACCAGCACGAAGCGTTGGCCGACGGTTCGCAAGCCGCGCGCGACGAGGTGATCGCGATCACCCGCGCGATGCCGCCGCGCGACGCGCTCGGCGATTTCCTCTACGGCCTGTTCTCGTGCGCGCGCGCGCTGGCGAGCGAGAGCGACGGCATCGTGCGCGCGATCCATGCGG
>NZ_JBFUGN010000157.1:0-9244 GCF_056402895.1 Rhizobacter sp. P3_B12
GGATGCGCAGCGCCGCGAGCTGCGCCATCACGCCGCTGGGCATGAAGACGGCGGCCGGCTTGCCGAGCAGCGTGGCGATCTTGCGTTCGAAGTCGGCCGCCAGCGCGCCGTTGCCGTAGTGGTCGTGCTCGACGTCGTGGGCCTCGCACCAGGTGGCCATGCGGGCGAACTCCTCGGCCGGCGTGGGCGTGGCGAAGTCGGGGACGACCAGTGTGCACTGGCGACGCAATTGCTGGCGTTGTTCAGGGGTGTGGGGCATGAGCGAAATTCAAAAAAAATGAGCCGATATCCCTAGAATCCAAAAAAACTTCGAAGCGGACAAGAAAAATGAGGCCTGTCGGGTACGAGCACCTGCGCCAGTCCCTGTCGCTCGCGGCGCTTCCGCCCGCGAAGCCGGCATGGCTGAAGCCGGTCACGCGCATCGAGCCGGGCGAGACCTTCCTGTCCATTCCCCGCAGTGTTGCACCCGACACGACGCAGCCGCTGGCGCACCTGCTCTTCGCGCTGAAGCACGAGGGCGTCGATCTGCAGATTCTCGCGCAGGCCCTGCCGCGCGTGGACCCCGCGGCGTTGCTGAACCAGCTCCGGCAGTCGCCGAGCGGCGCCTACATCCGCCTGGCCTGTTGCCTGTGGGAGCGCTTCACCGGTCGGGAGTTGAATGACCTGCCGGCGATTGGTGGACAGACGGTGCCGGTGTTCGATCCGGCGCGCTACCTGACCGGACCCGAGCGCCGCGACCCCCGCTGGCGGGTGTCGTTCAACGGCCTGGGGTCGTTGCGCTACTGCGCGACGGTCGAGCGCACGCCCTGGCTCGACAAGGCGATGGCCTCTGGCGTGCTCGAACGCACCCGCGAGTTCATCGATTCGCTCGGTGCCGGCATGACCGACCGTGCGCTGCGCTGGGCCTACCTGCACGAAACCGAAGACTCGTTCGCGATCGAGCGCGAGGCGCCGACCGAAGACAAGGCCCGCCGCTTCATCGCGCTGTTGCACCAGGCGCATGACGGTCCTGCGTTGAGCGAAGACCACTTGGTCGAACTCCAGAACGCGGCGGTGAGCAGCCTGCACGTGAAGGCAGTGCAGTTCCGCAGCGAGCAGAACTGGCTGCGCGGCCCGGCGCGCGGCGCGGCCGGCGTGACCTATGTGCCGCCGCCGCCCGAACTCGTGCCGGAGCTGATGGACGAACTGATGGCGTTCGCGAATGCCGCGCCCACCGTCATCGATCCGATCGTCGCCGCGGCGATCGTCTCGTTCGGCTTCGTGTTCATCCATCCGTTCATGGACGGCAATGGCCGGCTGTCGCGCTTCCTGTTCCACCAGGCGCTGTGCCGCTCGGGGCAGCTGCCGAAGGGAACGCTGCTGCCGGTGTCGGTGGCGATGAAGCGGCATGAAGACGACTACCTGGCGGTGCTGCAGCGCTACTCGCGGCCGGTGCGCGAGTTCTGGGGCGTGCGGTGGATCGACGAAGGGCAGTACGACCTGCAGTTCCGCGGCGACGATGCCCTCTACCGCTACTGGGACGCCACCGCCTGCGTCGAGTTCGGCTACCGGATGGCCGAGCAGGCGCTGGAAGTCGAGCTGCGCCAGGAGACGGAGTTTCTCGCCCGCTACGACGCCATCGTTCGAACCGTCGGCGAGCGTTTCGACCTGCGGGGCAGCGATCTTGCGACGCTGGTGCTGAGCGCGCTGGACAACGGCGGCAAGGTCTCGATGCACCGGCGCAAGCAGTTCCAGAACCGTGTGCCCGACGGCGTGTTCGATGCGGTCCAGGCTGCGGCGGCGCGGTTCGCGGCGCCGAACTGAAAGCGTTTCCAGTTTCCCCGCCTGTTACGTAACACGGCGCAATCGGCGCGACGCATCCGGACATGGATCGCCTGCTGGAACAGCGCGGCCTGGTGCAGCACGACCGGGTTTCGGCTTGTTGCAATGACCCCGTTCCCGGGCTCYTGGCGCCCCTCCAGAATCCGCCTGCATTCACAGGGGGAGAGCATCTTCATGGCACACCACGACACGGTCCGCATGGGCCACCGGATCTCGTTGCTGCCGCTGGCGATCGCCGCGGCAGCGTTCGTCGCAGCCTGCGGCAGCGGCGACGACGGGGCGTCGTCCACCAACGGCAGCGCCGCCGCGCAAGGCGCCGGCCGCGAGGTGGCGGCAGGCATTTCCACCGCGAYGCTGCCGGTCGGCCGCTACGTGATCGTCAATGCACTGAGCGGCAAGTGCGTCGACGTGGCCGCGGCCAGCACCGCCGACGGCGGCAACATCCAGCAGGCCGGCTGCAACGCGAACATGGCGCAGGCCTTCGACGTCTCGCAGCCGTCGGCCGGCGTCTACAAGCTGATCAACGTCGGCAGCGGCAAGGCGGTCGATGTCGCATCGGCCGGCACCGCCGACGGCGCCAACGTGCAACAGTGGGCCGACAACGGCACCAACGCGCAGCGCTTTCGCATCGAGCGGGTGCAGGGCAACCGCTACGTGCTGACCAACGTCAACAGCGGCAAGTGCGTCGACGTGGCCAGCGCCTCGCTGAACGACGGCGCCAACATCCAGCAATGGAGCTGCAACGGCAGCGGCGCGCAGCAGTACCACTTCCATCCGCTGACGGCGACCGGCCGCGGCACGCTGCCGGTCGGGCAGTACACGATCAGCTCGAACCACTCGCACCTGTGCGTCGACATCCAGGGCGGCAGCGCGGCCGCCGGTACGGCTGCGGTGCAGGCCACCTGCAGCAGCGCGCAGACGCAGAAGTTCGACGTCCTGCCGGAGCAGGGCGGCGCCTACCGCTTCTCGAATGCGCAGACGCACCAGTCGCTCGACATCGCCGGCGTCTCCACCGCGAATGGCGCGCTGCTGACCCAGTGGACCGACACCGCCGGCGACAACCAGCGCTTCCTCGTCAACGCGACGCCCGACGGCTACCAGGTCGTCGCGCGCCACAGCGGCAAGTGCCTGGACGTGGCCGAGTGGAGCACTGCGTCGGGCGGCAAGCTGCAGCAGTGGGACTGCACCGGCACGCAGGCCAACCAGCGCTGGGCCTTCTCGGCCGGCAGCGGCGACACGACGACGCCGACCCAGCCGCCCACGCAGCCGCCCGCAGGCTGGCGCCTGGTGTGGCAGGACGAGTTCAACGGCAGTGCGATCGATGGCAACAAGTGGGGCTTCGAGGTGAACGGCGGCGGTGGCGGCAACAACGAGCTGCAGTACTACACCGCGCGGCCCGAGAACGCCTCGGTGGCCAACGGCGTGCTCAGCATCARGGCACTGAAGGAGCGCTTCTGCTCGACCGACGGCTGCCGCGACTACACCTCGGCGCGGCTGCGCACGCTGAACAAGGGCGACTGGCTGTACGGCCGCATGGAGGCGCGCATCAAGCTGCCGGGCGGGCAGGGCCTGTGGCCGGCCTTCTGGATGCTGCCGTCCGATTCGGTCTACGGCGGCTGGGCGGCCAGCGGCGAGATCGACATCATGGAGGCGGTGAATGCCGGCGCGGCCGGCGGCAACACCGTCTACGGCACGCTGCACTACGGCGGCGCCTGGCCGAACAACACGAACTCGGGCAAGCCCTTCGTGCCGGCCAGCAGCATCCTCAACGACTTCCACACCTACGCGGTGGAGTGGGAGCCGGGCGTCATCCGCCACTATGTCGACGGCACGCTGTACAACACGCAGACGCAGTGGTGGTCCAGCGGCGGCGCCTTCCCGGCCCCGTTCGACAAGCGCTTCCACATCCTGTTGAACGTCGCGGTGGGCGGCAACTGGCCGGGTGCGCCGAACGGCGCCACGGTGTTCCCGCAGCGCATGGATGTCGACTACGTCCGGGTGTACCAACGCTGATGGAAGTAAAGTAGTCTAGATCCAGAATGTGGCAATTTATTGCCACTTCTGGCCCAGAGGCATACACTGCAAAGTAGTCGAAACTTCAATTCGACTACTTTGCTGCCATGAACTCTGTAGGTGATCTGTCGGGTGTGGTGCGGGCGTCGCTCGAGGCGTCGACGCTGACGCAGGCGCAGTTGCGCGAGCAAGCCGGTGTTTCGCAGCGCACGCTGACGAACGTGCTGAGCGGTCGCGAGGATTTCAAGCTGAGCACCTTGCTGGCGGTGGCCGACCGCCTGGGGCTGGACGTGGTGCTGGTGCCGCGTGCGGCGTCGGCGGCGGTCGATGCCGGGGCGCAGACGACCGAGCCGCAGGTGAAGTCGCGCGTCGCGGCGGCGCTCGAGAGCGTGCGTCCGGCCCGATGAACGTCCAGGCGCTCGGCATCTTCCTGGGTCAGGGGCTGCGCATCGGCGTGCTGTTTCGATACACGCTGGCGGCCGACACCGTGGTGACGCGCTTCGTCGCCGATGAAGAATTCATACAGATCGCCGGCGCGCTGACCGTCTCGGCGGGGTGGCTGGCCGATGCGCCGCTGGAGCAGCAGGCGCTGTGGCGCGACGTGAGGTCGACGGCCTTCAACGGCCGCTTCTCGAACCGCAACGGCTGGCTGCTGCCGTCGTTCTTCCAGAACCTGCTGCCCGAGGGCGTGTTCCGCGACCGGGTGGCCGAGCTGCGGGGCTGCGACCCGCGCGACCACTTCGAGATGCTGGCCGCCTGCGGGCGCGACCTGCCGGGCCGGCTGCTCGCGTTGCCGGTGGCGCTGTCGCGCGACGAGCTGGCGCGCTGCGTGACGCAGCAGCAGGACGCGCTGGAGATGTCGGTGAGCGCCGAGCCGCTGGACGACGGCGTCTCGCTGTCGGGCGTGCAGCCGAAGGTGGGGGCGATCCGCGACGGTGACCGCTACGTGGCACGCACGAAGGACCACGACACCCACATCATCGCGAAGCTGCCGGTGGTGGCGCAGCCGCTGCTGCCGGAGGTGGAGGCGCTGTCGTTGCGGCTCGCCGCGGCGGCCGGCGTCGAGGTCTGCGAGGCGTGGCTGGAGCCGCTGGAGAAGCTCGCGGTGCGGCACGGCTACGATCTGGGCGATGCCGATGCGCGCACGCAGTTTCTCGCGGTGCGGCGCTACGACCGCAGCGAGTCCGGCCGCGTGCACTGCGAGGATTTCGCGCAGGTGCTGGGCGTGATGCCCGAGGACAAGTACGGCACCGGCGCCGAGGGCGGCTCGCGCACCTGCCTGGATGTGGCGGCGGTGCTGATGGGCTTCGACAGCCTGGGCGAGGCGGCGGTGCACGAGCTGTTGCGGCGCCTGGTCGTCAACGAGATGCTGGGCAACCCCGACATGCACCTGAAGAACATCGGGCTGGTCTACCCGGACGGCGTGCATCCGCGCCTCGGCCCCGCTTACGACATCGTCGCGTACGCGGCCTACAGCGGGCACCAGGGCCATGCGCTGGCCTTGCTGCCGGCAACGCTGGCGCCGCCGGCCAGTCAGGCCGCGGCGCGTGTGCGCCTGCTGTTGTCGCCGGCGGTGGTGCGTGCCTTCTGCGCGGCGTTGCGCATTCSCGAGAAGCCGGCGGCCACCGTCATCCGGCTGGCGGTGCGGGCGGCCTGCGCGCAGTGGCCGGCGATGATCGCGGCGGCGCCGCTGACGGCGATGCAGAAGTCGCGGCTGCTGGCGCACTTCAACGCGCACCCGCTGGTGGCGTCGGTCGCGCGGCGGGTGGTGGCGAGCTAGGACCGGGCGCCAGTGTTCTGCCGCATCCATGGCTTGAGGCCGGCTTGATCACCCCTTGCCGCTTGCCGGAAGGCTCTCGGTGCCCCAAAGAACAGTGACGCCGCCTGCCCATGTGGGCGTGGCACCTGAACGGCCTTTGGGCCAGGGCTCTGCCACAAGCCGGTCAGCCGAACAGGGGTGCATGAAACCCATCATGTGATCGGGACGACAGGTGAGCCAGGCGTCGTGGTCCGTCTCGTCCAGGATGACGACCATTCGCTTTTCCTGCCATGGCTTGCCGAACTGCATCATGAGCGGGTGCGTGTCCGCGTTGACGGTGAGCATCGTGAAGCTGGGGACCTCCTCGCCGGTCCTGTTGTCCTTCCACCAGCGCCACAGGCCGGCAATCCCCATCGGTGCGCGATCGCGGCGGCTGATTCGCCAGCGAACAGGCCTGCCGGTCTGATAGTTCAGTTCGTAGATGGCCTCGGTGGGGACGATGCAGCGCTGACCACGACGCCATGCACGGCGAAAAATGTCCAGATCACCGGCGATGTCGGCCGGCGCGTCCTGGGCACGCCGGCCCAGTGTCAAACTCTTGCCATCCTGTGCTCGTGAGATGAATGGCGCGAGATAGAGCGGCAGACTTCCTGCCGTCACGTCACCTTCGGGCTGAGCCACGCCGAAGTGGGAGAGCATGCGATCAGCGGCAGCGACGGGGTGATAGTTGATGGCCATCGTGTGCGTTGCCGGCAAGTCGGCAATCCCGAAGCGTGCAGCAGCGACCGTTTCATCAGCGTTTCTCGAGCGTCGCTTCCCATATTCATGGCAGGTTCAAACGCCGGCGACTTCATACCATGGGGCCGATGACCGACCTTGCCGATACGCTCCGGCGTGCATCCCACCCTGCGCGCGTGGGGAAGTACAGCATCACCGGCGTTCTGGGGCATGGCGCCATGGGGGTCGTCTATCGAGCCTTCGATCCGGGGATTCAACGGCCGGTGGCCATCAAGGTCATTCGCCGAAACCTGCTGGATCACGATCGGATGGCAGACCTCGTCGCGGCGCGCTTCAAGAACGAAGCGCGAGCGGTCGGCCGGCTGTCTCACCCCGGCATCGTGGCCATCTACGACTATGGCGAGGACGACGCCTGCGCCTTCATCGCGATGGAACTGGTCGAAGGACTCAGCCTCGGACGGATTCTGTCGCGCACGCCCATGCTGTCCGAGGCCGAGTTGCTGCGCATCATGGACCAGCTGCTGGACGCGCTGGATTGCGTGCACCGGCACGGCGTCTGGCATCGAGACATCAAGCCCGAGAACCTGATCGTCACGCCCAGGGGCGAAGTCAAGCTCGCCGACTTCGGTATTGCGCGCGTCGAAGATGTCGCGCTGACCCAGGGCGGCCCCTGGGTCGGAACGCCGGGATACATGGCCCCGGAGCAGTACACCGCCGTGGGGCTCGATCATCGCGTGGACATCTTCGCCGCTGGCGTATTGCTGTACCGGTTGCTGACCGGCAAGGCGCCGTTCAGGGGTCGTTCGCAGTCGGTGATGCGCGCGACGCTCGACCATGATCCACCGGCGCCGAGCGCGGCTGCGAACACGGTCCGGCATGCCTTCTACGACTCGATCATCTCGACGGCCTTGGCCAAGGACCCGAAGGCCAGGTTCGCAAGCGCTGCGGAGTTTCGCGGCGCGCTGTCGAAGCGCTCCGAGGTGGCTCCCGCGATCTCGTCTTGCGTCAATGGCATCGAGATGCGGACCTGGGCCGCGGCGCTGTTCCCCGACTGCACCGTCACGACGCGAGCCTTTCCCGAGGACCTGACAACGGGGTCGCCACGGAGTCCGGATCTCGTCGGTACGGCCGCCGCATCGTGGGCGGGCCTGGACGCTGCCACCTTGGGACGGGCCGAACGGGCGCTGGTYGGCTTCGTCGGCCCGATCGGCAAGGTTCTCGTGCGCAAGGCGGCCCGCAACTGTCTTGACCTGGCGTCCTTCAGCACCACCCTCGTCGAGCACGTGCCGCCCGCTCAGCGTCGCGCCTTCATCGAACGCATCACCGCAGAATGCGATGCTTTCGGGGTGGCGATGAATGCTTCGGCCGGGGTGCTTGAAGGCTCGCTGTTTCCAGGGCCGTTCGCCGGCAGCGAACCCCCGAGCCCCGAGGTGCTGGCCCACGCATGTCGCGTATTGACGAGCCGGATGGGACCGATTGCCGCGGTGGTGGTCAAGAGGGTCGCCGGCCAGGCGCAAACCCGGGCGGAGTTCTTCCGCCTGCTGGTCGTGCAATGTGCCAATGGCGCCGACCGGGCGAAGCTGAGCGAGGAGTTGCAGCAGGGATCGGTTCGACGCTGACGGGGTAGCGATGTGAATGCTCTGCTCAAGAGGCCAGCGGCAACAACAGCCGGATACAAGCTCCGGAGTGGGGCGCGCTGACTTCCAGGACGGCCCCGAGCCCGACGGCGTGCTCGTGCATCGTTCGCAGCGCTGCGACCGGAACACCGCCCCARCCAGGTCCATTGTTCGTGAGCGCGACGTCGATGCCGCCGTCTGTGGCACGCGCCGCCAGGTGCAGTTCGGTGGCGTGCGAGTGTCGCAGGGTGTTCGTCAACGCATCGAGCAACAGCTGCTGCAGGCGGCGCATCGCGTCGCCATGCTCGCCTGCTTCCCAGTGCGGCAGCAGATCGACTTCCCAGCGCAGATGGAGTCCGGCGGCTTGAATGCGCCTTTGCAAGCGATAGCGCAGGCTGGCCAGCAGCGCATTGACGTCACCGGGCGGCATGCTCAGCGCATCGATCAGCAGCTTGAGCCGGTCCAGTGTCTCGCGCAGCGTCTGGGCGACCGCGAGCGGCTCGGTGCGCTCCCCTTCGAGTTGCCGCATCGCACTGGCCAGGTGGGTGCCGACGTTGTCATGCAGTTCGYGCAGAACGAGCGCCCGTTCGGTGGCCACGGCGAAATCGCGATCGGCCTCGGCGAGGTGGGCGAAGGAGGCGCGCAGTTCCATCTCGCGCTGCCGGACGCGATCGGCGAGCCTGCGGTTCAACAGCGTCAGGTCCTCCTGGATGCGGGTGTAGTCACCAGCAAGCACCCATGCCGAGATCGACAGCGTCACGGGGGCGGCGTAGGCCACCAAGTGGGGCCTGTCGAACGGCAAGACGAAGATGGTGAGCAGCCAGTCATGAGCTCCGACGAGCATCCCGATGACGGCGGCGCTGCCCAGCAACAGCCGGTCGCGCCTCGACCGGCCTTGCGCATCGGACAGCAGCAAAACGGTTGCCCAGCCGCAAAGCGACAGCACGCCGAGGATCACCACCGCAAAGGCGATCTGTTGCCGGATCGGGTTGACCAGGAACTGCAGCGCATTGGCAACGAGCACCAGGCCGATCGCGCCGAGCTCCAGACGCGGTGATGACCGGCCGGCGAAGCGCAGGAAGAACAGCGCGAACAGGAGTGACGTCCAGATGTTGCAGAGAAAGATCAACATCTGCCAGGCATGCGGCGAAAGTGGCGGGTCGGTGAGGAGGTCGTTGCTCGTGCAAACGGCCCACAAGAGACTCGCCGCCGCAAAGTAGCCGTATTGCACGGCTTCGCGACGGCGCAACCAGATGATGGCGAACAGCACCCCGAGCGCAAACACGTAGGCGTCGAC
>NZ_JBFUGN010000158.1:0-9244 GCF_056402895.1 Rhizobacter sp. P3_B12
CTGCCACTCCACCAGGTCGAGCCCGGTGATCGCCTCGGTCACCGGGTGCTCGACCTGCAGCCGGGTGTTCATCTCCATGAAGTAGAAGCGCAGGTCGCCATCGGCCGCGGGTTCCGCGATGAACTCCACCGTGCCGGCCCCCACATACCCCACCGCCTGTGCCGCCGCCACCGCGGCCTGGCCCATCTCGCGCCGCCGCGCCTCGGTCATGCCGGGAGCCGGCGCCTCTTCGAGCACCTTCTGGTGGCGGCGCTGCACCGAGCAATCGCGCTCGAACAGGTAGACGCAGCGGCCGTGCGCATCGGCGAACACCTGGATCTCGATGTGGCGCGGGCGGGTCACGTAGCGTTCGACCAGCACCGCGTCGTCGCCGAAGCTGTTGATGGCCTCGCGCTTGCACGACGCGAGCGCGTCCTGGAACTCGGCCGACGAGGCCACCGCCCGCATGCCCTTGCCGCCGCCGCCGGCGCTCGCCTTGATCAGCACCGGGTAGCCGATGCGGTCGGCCTCGCGCTGCAGCAGCTGCGGGTCCTGGTCGGCACCGTGGTAGCYGGGCACCAGCGGCACGCCGGCCTCGGCCATCAGCCGCTTCGACTCGGCCTTCAGCCCCATCGCCTGGATGGCCGACGGCGGCGGGCCGATGAAGACCAGCCCGGCCTCGGCGCAGGCCTGCGCGAAGTCCTCGTTCTCGCTGAGGAAGCCGTAGCCGGGGTGGATGGCCTGCGCGCCGGTGGCGCGCGCGGCCTCGATGATGCGGTCGCCGCGCAGGTAGCTTTCCTTCGGCGCCGGGCCGCCGATCAGCACCGCCTCGTCGCAGGCGAGCACGTGCTGCGCGCCGGCGTCCGCGTCGGAATGCACCGCCACCGTGCGAATGCCGAGCCGGCGTGCGGTGGCCGCGACGCGGCAGGCGATCTCGCCACGGTTGGCGATCAGGATCTTCGTGAACATCGTTGTCTCCGGGTTCAGGGCGTCCACACCACGTCGTTGTCGACGGCGTACAGCTTGCAGGGCTCGCCGCGGCGCTTCTGGCAGAAGCCCAGCGCGCGCCCGATCGCCCAGTCGCCCGATGCGATGCCGTTTGCCCCATCGGCACCGATCGCGATCGCGCGCGGCGGCTTGGATTCGAGGAAGCGGGCATAGCGCGCCTCGCGCCCCGCCCCGGTCATCGGCACCTTGTCTGCGTCACCGATCGCCGCGAAGCCGCTGGCCGGCGGGCGCGCGATCGTGCCCGGCTTGTCGAAGCCGAGCTTCGCGAGCCAGGCCTCGACCAGCGGCACCCAGTGGTTCATGTCGAAGTTGATCGCGCCGTGGCCGTTGCTGCCCACGGCCGGCAGCTGGTGGAACTCGGCCTTGCCGCCGCCGGCGGTGAAGGCCTCGTGCCACATGCGCGGCACCGCGGCCCCGAAGAACAGGTCGTTCTCCCAGTACAGCCACAGCATCGGCGCGCTGGCCGTGGCGGCCTGCTCCTTCCACAGCGAGGCGACGCGCGCCGGGCTGCACGGATTGCCGGGGCGCAGCTCGGGGTTGCCGCCGGTGCCGCCGGAGAAGTTGATGCCCCCGACCAGGCCGGCCGGTTGCCGCGAGACGGTCGCGATGCTCGTGAAGCCGCCCACCGACTGGCCCATCACCAGCCAGCGCGAGGTGTCGATGTAGGGCAGCGTCTTCGCGAACGCGAGCGTCGCCAGCACCTGGTCGGACGCGGCCTTCGCCGAGGCGTCCACGCGCAGCGAGTTGCAGTCGCCGTTCGCCTCGGGATCGAAGTCGCCATACGTCTCGGCGTAGCCGACGCGCGTGGGCAGCAGCACCGCGAAGCCCTTGCTGACCAGGTAGCGCGAGACGTGCTCGAAGCGCTGGATGCCCTGCTGCGCGCGCTTGTCCGTCGTCGCGCGCCCGTGGTTCATGATGGCGAGCGGGAACGGCCCGTCGCCGCGCGGCCGGAAGATCACGACCGGGATCTGCCGCGTCTCCTGGCGGCCGTACAGGTCCTTCACGGTCACGCCGATGTGCTGCATCTCCTCGCGCAGGTCCTTCGACGGCACGACCTCCTCGGCCTGCTGCGCCGAGGCGCCCTGCGCCATGAGCGCGAGGCACAGGGCAAAGGCTTTCCACGCTGTCTTCATCGATCGCTTCCTCATGCCAGCCACGACGGCTTGCGCTTGCCCAGGAAGGCCTGCACGCCTTCGCGGCCTTCGTCGCTGGCGCGGATGTCGGCGATGCGGCGCGCGGTGTCTTCGCGCAGCGCCGCGCTGATCGGCTGGCCGGCGATGTCCTGCACCAGCCGCTTGCAGGCACGCGCCGCCATCGGCCCGTTGGCGACCAGGGCGGCCACGATCTCGTCGACCTTGGCGTCCAGCGCGTCGGCGGCGCAGACCTCGTGCACGAAGCCGAGCGACTGGGCCTGTGCCGCGCTGAAGCGCTCGGCCGTCACCAGGTAGCGGCGCGACGCCTGCTCGCCGAGCGCGCGGATCACGTACGGGCTGATGGTGGCCGGCAGCAGGCCGAGCTTCGCTTCGCTGAGGCAGAAGGTCGCCGCGTCGGACGCCACCAGCACGTCACACACCGCGGCCAGGCCGACACCGCCGGCATAGCAGTCGCCGTGGATGCGGCCGACCACCGGCACCGGGCAGCTGTACACCGCCCACAGCATGTCGGCCAGCGCCTGCGCATCGGCGCGGTTCTGCTCCCAGCTGTAGTCGGCCATCGCACGCATCCACGCCAGGTCGGCGCCGGCGCAGAAGGCCTTGCCGTGGCCGCCGAGGACGATGGCGCGCAGGCTGCCGTCGGCGCCGAGGGTGGCGAAGGTCTCGCGCRGCTCGGCGATCACGCCGTCGTTGAAGGCGTTGCGCACGTCGGGGCGGTTCAGCCAGACGCGGGCGACCGGGCCGTCGCGCCGGATGTCGAGGGTGGTGGTCATGGCTGCGTTCACTCGGTCGCCTGCGCGGCACGCGGCATCGGCACGGTCGCAGGAGCCGCCTGGAGCTGGCTCGCGCGGCTCACCCGCTGCGCCGGGTCGGTGCGCCAGACGACACGGTCGTCGACCGCGTAGAGCCAGCACGGCTTGCCTTCGCGCTCGCAGGCGCTCAACACATCGGCCATCGCCGAGACGCTGTCCGATGCCATGCGCGAGCTGCCGTCGGCCGCGACGGCGAACGCGCGCGGCATCGGCAAGGTCAGGAACTGCAGGTACTTGCCGCGCGCGTCGTCGCGCACCGGCACCGCGGCCACGTCGCTCAGGTTGGCGAACTTGCTGTCCGCGGGCGCGGCGAAGCGGTTGAGCTTCGGTTCGGCCGTCGACGCCGCCGTCGTCGAGAGCGCGACCTTGTCGGCCTCGGTCGGCACGACCCACACCACCGTCGAGTCGACCGCGTAGAGACGGCACGCCGCCCCTTTCGACGCGCGACGGCAGAAGTCCATCGCCCGCAGGTTCGGATCGGCCGGTGCCCCGGGCTCCAGGCCATGCCAGGAGTAGGACACGCCGACGTGCTGGCCGTCCTGGCTGGCCGCGAAGGCACGCGGCAGCGGGCGGCTCAGGAATTCGCGGTAGCGCGCGCGAGCCGCCGGCCCGTTCGGCACCTTGTCGACATCGTCCACCGCCGCGAACGCGGTGGAGGCCGGAATCGTGCGCGGATTCAGGCTGCTCGCATTGCCGCTGCCCTTCACGGCGAACAGGTCGAGGCTGGCCGTGCGGCCCATCGTGACAACCGCGACGCCCGGGTACTCGAAGGCGGCGCCGTTGGCGTAGTCGACGCCGGCACCGATCACGCCGCCGAGCAGGATGTTGCCGAACATCGCGGCGCGCGTGCTCGACTCGACGCTCAATTGCCCCGGCGGCAGCCCTGCCTGCCGGCACTCGATCTTCATCGGCTTGTTCGAGCGGCTGACCTGCAGGTCGCCGGGCGCACGCAGGCGCCAGCTGCCCTTGTCGTTGGTCAGCACGCAGTCGGCGGCCGGGACCGCGACGGCGTCCAGCGTCTCCACCTTCACGAACAGCGGCTGCGACGAGCCGCCCGACACGGACGCGCATCCGGCCAGGACAAGAGCCTCCAGGGCGGCCAGCGCGATGGCCGGACCTCGAATCAAGCTGATTTTCACAAGGCTCCTCCTCGTTGAATCGTCGTGCATCACATCCGGAACACGCCGAACTTCACGTCCGGAATCGGCGCGTTCAGGCTCGCGCTGATCGCGAGCGACAGCACGCGGCGCGTGTCGGCCGGGTCGATCACGCCGTCGTCCCACAGGCGTGCGCTCGCGTAGTACGGGTGCGCCTGCTGCTCGAACTGGTCGAGCACCGGCTGCTTGAAGGCGGCCTCCTGCTCGGCGCTCCAGCTGCCGCCCTTGGCCTCGATGCCGTCGCGGCGCACGGTGGCCAGCACGCTCGCGGCCTGCTCGCCGCCCATCACCGAGATGCGCGCGTTCGGCCACATCCACAGCAGCCGCGGGTCGAACGCGCGGCCGCACATGCCGTAGTTGCCGGCACCGAAGCTGCCGCCGATGATCACCGTGAACTTGGGCACCTGCGCGGTCGACACCGCCGTCACCATCTTCGCGCCGTGCTTGGCGATGCCCTCGGCCTCGTACTTGCGGCCCACCATGAAGCCGGTGATGTTCTGCAGGAACACCAGCGGGATCTTGCGCTGGCAGCACAGCTCGATGAAGTGAGCGCCCTTCTGCGCCGATTCGGAGAACAGCACGCCGTTGTTCGCGACGATGCCCACCGGCATGCCGTCGATGTGCGCGAAGCCGGTGACCAGCGTCGTGCCGTAGCGCGCCTTGAACTCCTCGAACTCGCTCGCGTCGACGATGCGCGCGATGATCTCGCGCACGTCGAACGGCTTGCGCCCGCTCTTACCTGATCCATCGGTGGGAATCACCCCGTGCAGCTCGGCCGCATCGAACAGCGGCGCGCGCGGCGCGATGCAGCGCAGCGCCGGATCCTTGCGCCAGTTCAGGTGCGCGACCGCGGTGCGCGCGATCGCGAGCGCATGGGTGTCGTTCTGCGCCAGGTGATCGGCCACGCCGGACAGGCGCGTGTGCACGTCGCCGCCGCCCAGGTCCTCGGCGCTGACCACCTCGCCGATGGCCGCCTTCACCAGCGGCGGGCCGGCCAGGAAGATCGTGCCCTGGTTCTTCACGATGATCGATTCGTCGCTCATCGCCGGCACGTAGGCGCCGCCGGCGGTGCACGAGCCCATCACGACGGCGATCTGCGGAATGCCCTGCGCGCTCATCTGCGCCTGGTTGAAGAAGATGCGGCCGAAGTGGTCGCGGTCGGGGAAGACCTCGTCCTGGTTCGGCAGGTTGGCGCCGCCGCTGTCGACCAGGTAGAGGCACGGCAGCCGGTTGGCCTGCGCGATCTCCTGCGCGCGCAGGTGCTTCTTGACCGTCATCGGGTAGTAGGTGCCACCCTTCACCGTCGCGTCGTTGCAGACGATCATGCAGTCGACGCCCGAGACGCGGCCGATGCCGGCGATCAGCCCGGCGCCCGGCGCGTCGTCGTTGTACATGCCGAGCGCGGCCAGCGGCGCCACCTCGAGGAAGGGCGTGTCGGGGTCGAGCAGCATCTCGACGCGATCGCGCGGCAGCAGCTTGCCGCGCGCGAGGTGCTTGGCGCGGGGGCCATCGCCGCCGCCCTGCGCGATGCGCGCCAGCTTCGCGTTCAGGTCGTCGACCAGCGCGCGCATCGCCGCGGCATTGGCCTTGAAGTCTTCCGAGCGGGGGCTGAGCTTGGACGCGAGGGCGGGCATGAGGTCTCCTGGGCGCGCGGTCGCCGGTGCCGCGCTGGGCGAAGTCTAGGCTTGCGCAGCATACGCAGCCACCGACCGCATCGGCGGCCATGCAGGTTGCAAATCGTGCCAGACTTGCCGGCATGCCCCGAGTCACGCTCTCCACACCGGCCCCGCTGCGCGGCAGCCGCACCGCCGCCACGCCGATGGCCTTCGTGCGTGCCGTGGTGCTGGCCTACGAGCGCTACGGTGTCGACCCGCGCGGCGCGCTGCAGCAGGCACAAATCACGCCAGCCGAACTGCGGCGCAGCGAGGCCCGCATCACCGCGGCGCAGATGGAGGCGCTGTGCGCCTTCGCGATGCAGGAGCTCGATGACGAAGCGCTCGGCTGGTTCGCGCGCAAGCTGCCGTGGGGCAGCTACGGCATGCTGTGCCGGGCCTCGATCACGTCGCCGACGCTCGGCGTGGCCTTGAAGCGCTGGTGCCGGCACCACCGGCTGCTGACCGACGACCTGGTGCTCGACCTGACGGTCGACGGGGYGCTCGCGACCATCACGCTCGACGAGCACCGCCGCTTCGGCGCGCTGCGCGAGTTCTGCCTGGTCACCAGCCTGCGCTACCTGCACGGCTTCGCGTGCTGGGCGATCGACTCGCGGATCGCGCTGCGCGACGCGCGCTTCCCGTTCGCCGCACCGCCGCACCGCGACGTGTACCCGGTGCTGTTCCCCGGTGCAGTCCGGTTCGATGCGCCGCAGGCCGGCTTCAGCTTCGACGCGCAGGACTTGGCGATGCCGCTGCGGCGCGACGAACGCGCGCTGCAGACGATGCTGCAACGCGCGCTGCCGCTGACCGTGCTGCCCTACCGGCGCGACCGGCTGCTGGCGCGCCGCGTGCGCGAGCTGCTGCGGCAGGATGCCGCGCGGCTCGGCACCGCGGACGCGCTGGCGCATGCGCTGAACCTGTCGGTGCGCAGCCTGCACCGGCAGCTGAAGGACGAAGGCGTCGGCTTGCAGGCGCTGAAGGATGAAGTGCGGCGCGACCAGGCCAGCGAGCTGCTGCTGCGCACCGACCGGCCGGTCAAGCAGGTGGCGCTGGCCGTCGGCTTCGACAACGACAAGAGCTTCGCGCGGGCGTTCAAGCTGTGGACCGGCAAGTCGCCGCGCGATTTCCGCCATCCAGGTGGCAACCCGGGTTAGCACCCGGGCTACGGGAGCACTGCTGTCGCGGTGGCCTGCTGGATGCGCAGATCCGCATCCCGCTGCAACAGGAAGCGCTGCGCCACCAGCCGGTTCGCCGCGGCCGTCACCGCCGCCACGTAGCCGGCCTGGTTGCCGTACAGCGACTCGAGCGAAGGCCGCCCGTCGCCGGCCGCCAGCCGGGCCGCCTCGGTCGCATGGAACGGCAGGTAGCTGCCGGTCAGGCTCGTCAGGTCGACGACCCCCGGCGCAGCCACGTAGTTGAACTCGATGCTCGTGCCCAGCGGCGCCTGCACCTCGACGCCGCGGATGCCGGCGGTCGACAGGCCGGTGGACGGGTCCACCTGCGGCACCAGGATCGCGTAGTCGACCCCCACCAGCGGCGGCAACTGCGTCGCGATGCCGCTCTCGTCCTGCGGCACGTACTGCGGCCCGAAGTCCAGCACCTTGTACGCATTGAACCAGCCGCGGTACGAGAAATCCGGCACCGCCGTCGCGATGCCGGCCACCGGCCAGCTCACGCCCTTGATCGCCGGGAAGGCGACCTGCTCGGGCCGCACCAGCGTGCCGTCGGCCAGCGCCGGCACCTGGCTGGCCGGCGGCGCGACATCGCGCACCACCCAGTCTTCGAGCGCGATGAACAGCGCGCGGAAGGTGTCGCTGTGGTGCGCCACCGTGCCGCGGGGGTAGACGCTGTTCGCCGGGGCGTACGCGATGCTCGACGTGCCGCCGGCGCCGCCATGCTGCGTCGCGGCGTAGTAGTAGATGCGGGCGTTCTCCGGCTGCACGAGGTCGCGGAAGCCCCAGGCATCGGTCAGCACCGGCGAGCCCTGCAGCTGCCAGAACTCGGTGCCCGACAGGCCGAGGAAGAACTTCGGGCAGGTGTTGCTGGCCGCGCAGCGCGTCATCACCCCGCCCTGCCGGCCGGTCAGCGGATCGACCGCGTCCTTGTCGAGCGCGCGCGGTGCCGTCTGCCCGAACGCGGTGTGGTCGGTGCGGATCGCGCCGCCGCCACCCGGCACCGCGAAGCGCGTGTTGATGTTGGTCTGGCGCGCGGCGACGTGCGCATAGATCCCGTCGAACACCTTGCTGCCGTCCAGCGCCTGGTTGAAGCCCAGGTGCAGGAAGGTCTTCATCGCGTTGCCCGACTGCGAGGTGCCCTGGCCGATGGCATGCGTGATGCGGCCCGCCAGCGGGTTGGCGACGCCATCGGCATCGGCCGCCCGGTGGCGCAGGAAGCTCACCGTGTCGCGCAGCGCGGCCAGCCCGACGCCCATCACCTTCGGGTCCTTCGCGACGTAGACCAGCTCGTACAGCCAGGCCGGGTCGAAGCCGCCTTTCAGGCAGACCTTGCTGCCGTCGGGCGTGCCGGGAAAGGGCTTGGCCGCGTTGTCGCAATCCGCGAACTTCCAGTCGGCCGGGGGGATGGCCACGCGGGCATCGCCCTCGTTGAGGCGGCGTGTCAGCGAGTAGCCCGGCAGGCTGTTGTCGAGGCTGGCCGGGGCGTAGGGAATCATGGTGCCGTTGAAGACGCCGCCCGGCAGCGTCATCACCGGCGTCGCGGCGGCAGGGATCAACTCGCTGCGGTAGCTGCCGGTGATGCTGCTGCCGTCCTTGTTGACGGCCACCGGCACGCTGAGCGTCAGCCGCGCGGCGCTGCTCTTCGGCACGTCGCCCTGCCAGGCCGCGTACAGCAGCACGTAGCCGCGTTCGAAGAACACCGCATCGCTCGGCGTCGCGGCCGGGTTCGGCATCGTCAGGATGTTGCCGCGGTTGGGCGCGTCGTAGCGCAGCACGCCGCTGGCCTTCGCCATGTCCTTCGGCTTGAGCAGCACGAACTCCGACTGGTACTCGACCATGCCGCGCGCATTGACCGGCGCGAGCGCCAGGTCCTGGATGACGGCGTTGTGCGGGTCCTTCGGATCGACCTCGCCGCGCAGCGTGCCGCTGAGCTTCTCGTAGGCGCCGACGCTGCCCCAGTTGCCAGCGACATCCTCGGTGGCCGTGATGGCGAGGTGGACCTGTGGCACGGTGGCCGCGGGAGCGGYCGTGCCGCTATCGTCACCACCGCAGCCGCCCAGCGAGGCTACCAGCGCGAGCGCCGCCAGCCGCTTGAAATCGAAGCGTGTCATGTTGTCTCCTGTCGGTTGAAAAGGCTCCGCCCCGGGGCGCTCTGGCGGCGCCCTCTGCAGGGAGGCGGGTGGGTGCGCCGAAGTGCCCGGATCACTCGGGTTCGATGCCGGCGGCCTGGATGACCTTGCCCCACTTCTTGGTCTCGGTGGCCTGGAAGGCGGCCAGCCCGTCGGAGCTGGTCGTGAACGGCAC
>NZ_JBFUGN010000159.1:0-9239 GCF_056402895.1 Rhizobacter sp. P3_B12
TTGTAGTCCCAGTCGACCGACCAGTCGGCGCGGTAGTGTTCCCACACCAGCGGGCCGTCGGGCGTGTCGGCCAGCGCCGCCTGGCGCTGCGTGATCGACTCGGCCAGCGTCAGCGCGCGCTGCAGGTACTTCGCGTCCTTCGTCGCGTCATACGCGGCGATCATCGCCTCGCAGCTGTGCATGTTCGCGTTCTGGCCGCGGTAGCTGCCCACCTTCCACGCGGCGTCGGCCTCGTCGGCATAGAGCCCGCGCGAAGGCTCCCAGAAACGCTGCTCCATCAGCGCAAAACTCGAATCGAGCCCCGCACGCGCCTCCTCGATGCCGGCCATCAGCGCATGCGCATGCGCGAGCACGACGAACGCGAGGCCGTAGCAGTGGTTGGTGCCGTCCTGCACGGTGGCCTTCGTGCCGTCCCAGTCGAGCTGCCATGCGTAGCCGCCGTTCGGCTGCAGGTGCGCCTGCTGCAGGAAGCGCAAGGCGTGGCGCGTGTTCTCAAGGTAGCGCTGCTCGCCGAAGCGGCGGAACGCCATCGCCTGCGTGAACACGAAGCGCGTGCTGCTCACCAGGTGGCGCGTGCGCCGGTCGTAGACCGTGCCGTCGTCCTTGTAGAAGTGGAAGAAGCCGCCGCTGTCGTCGCGGCAGCGGTCGTCGTAGAACGCGAGCGTGTGGCGGATGTGGGCGAGCAGCGGCTCGGGGCGGCGGAAATCGGGCAGGGGCGGCGTCGTGGTCATGGAAGTCATCGAGAAGAATCGGTCAGCTCAGGGCCATTCTCTCAGCCCCATCTGCATGCGGCCGAGCGGGCTCAGGTTGTCTTCGCGCGCCCGGCCCTCGAAGCCGAGTTCGTAGTCCTCGGGCGCGAAATCCGGGCTGCTGCGCCCTTTCAGGAAGGCCGCGGCCTGGCGCTGCGCGAAGGCGGCATTCTTGCCGCACCACGGCGCCGCGCCGATGTAGATCACGTTGCTGTAGCCGCTGCCCGCATGCTGGTCCTCCACCGCGTGGATCACGTCGGAGTGCCACCACACGGTGTCGCCCGGCTCCACCTGCGGGATCGACACCAGCCCCGCCAGCAGCGGCGCATGCCACTGTGGCGACGCGCCCAGCGCGCGCCCCGGCTGCGCGCCGCACAGGTCGCCGTCGGGCACGTCGGGCTGCAGTGCGCGCAGCAGCATCCACGGCGTGGTCTTCGCGATCGGCACCAGCTTCAGCGTGCCGTCGCCCGGGCCCTGGCGCGTCAGCGCGGTCCAGCCCTGGAAGGTGCGGAAGGCCGAGCACACCGCGGGCGACGGGATCTCGCGCGTCGCGGTGCGGCCCTCGGCATCGAACGGGTCGAAGGCCAGCGGGTCGCCGTCGAACACCTCGCGGTAGACGTGGCGGAACGTCGGCTCGCACCAGCGCTCGACCGAGCCGCCGTCGGAATGCGGCGAGAGACCGAGCGTCGAATCGCCCGGCTCGCGGCGGCGGATGCGGTCGGCGTAGTTGAACTGCCGGTCCGGGTCGAAGTACCGGGTGCCGTTCTTCTCGAAAGTCCACAGCCGGTTCAGCCACGCGCGCGTGGCCGCCATGTCGACATGCTGGCGCGCCTGCATCTGCGGCAGCGACCAGTACAGGCTGTAGATCTGCGGCCGGCTCGCGCCGAGCGCGCTGAAGTACTTGTCCAGCCCCGCCTTCTGCGGCATGCGCTGCAGGTACTGCACCGCGTCGATGTAGCGTCCGATGGCCTCGTTCCACGCGCCGACGACTTCGGGGTCGAAGACGCGGCGGATCACGACGCAGCCGCGCCGCTTGATGTGCGCCATCTGCGCTGCAGTGACCTTGCCGGCCGCCACGTCCCGGTAGTGCAGCTCGGGCACCGCGCCGCCCTGCGCCTGCTCGGCGCGGATCGCGGCCACCTCGGCCTCCAGTGCCTCGCCGAGCCGCGCGAAGCGGCCGGGCAGGTCGCGCACGTCGCGGCGCAGTTGCCGTTGCGAGGCCCGCACCGCGGCGGGCACGTCGTTCATCCAGGCTTCCATCGCATGCACCTCCTGGCTTGTCCAGCCGTCAGTTCAGCCGCTCGCCGGTCTCGGACGCGAACACATGCAGCGCCTGCGGCGGCACATGCACGCGCACCTCGGCTCCGGGCAGCACGTTCGGCAGGCCGCTCATGCGCACCGTGACCTCGGTGTGGCCGAGGTCGACCAGCGCATAGGTCTCCGGCCCGGTCGGCTCCACCAGCGAGATCCGCCCGGCGAGCTGGCCGTCGTCGCGCAGGCTCATGTCTTCCGGCCGCACGCCGACGGCCACCTTGCCGGCCGGTCCGTTCGCGAGCTCGCCGATCRCAGTCCCATCAGGCAAACGCAACATGCCGGCCGCATCGCGCGTCGCGTCGAACAGGTTGATCGACGGCGAGCCGATGAAGGTCGCGACGAAGCGATTCGCCGGCCGCGTGTAGATCTCGAGCGGCGTCGCGAGCTGCTGGATGCGCCCGGCATCGAGCACCGCGATGCGCGTGCCCAGCGTCATCGCCTCGACCTGGTCGTGCGTCACGTAGATCGTGGTGACGCCGGTGCGCATGTGCAGCCGCTTGATCTCGGCGCGCATGTCCACGCGCAGCTTCGCGTCGAGGTTCGACAGCGGCTCGTCGAACAGGAAGAGCTGCGGCTGCCGCGCGAGCGCCCGGCCGATCGCGACGCGCTGGCGCTGCCCGCCCGACAGCTGGCGCGGCTTGCGTTGCAGCAGGTGGTCGATCTGCAGCATCGCGGCCACGCTCTGCACGGTCTTCTCGCGCTCGGCCTTCGGCACGCCACGCATCTCCAGCGGGAACGCGATGTTGGCCGCCACCGTCATGTTCGGGTACAGCGCGTACGACTGGAACACCATCGAGATGTTGCGGTCGGCCGGGCCGGCGGCGGTGATGTCCTGGCCGCCCAGCACGATGCGCCCGCCGCTCGGCTCCTCGAGCCCGGCGATCAGGTTCATCAGCGTGCTCTTGCCGCAGCCCGACGGGCCGACCAGCACCAGGAACTCGCCGTCGGGCAGGTGGATGTCGATCTCGTGCAGCACGCGGGTCGCGCCGAACAGCTTGTGGATGCCTTGCAGGGCGAGGTCTGCCATGGTGTGTGTGGGGAACTGCGATCAGCCCTTGACGGACCCGGCCATCAGGCCGCGGACGAAGTACTTGCCGGAGACGATGTAGACCAGCAGCGTCGGCGCGCCGGCGATGAACGCCGCCGCGAAGTGCACGTTGTATTCCTTGACCCCGGTGCTCGAGTTGACGAGGTTGTTCAGCGCCACCGTGATCGGGAAGCTGCTGTAGTCGCTGAACGATGCACCGAACAGGAAGTCGTTCCACACGTTCGTGAACTGCCAGATCACCGAGACCACGATGATCGGCACGCTGTTGGGCAGCAGCAGCCGGAAGAACAGCCGGAAGAAGCGCGCGCCGTCCATGCGCGCCGAGCGCACCAGCTCGGCCGGGAACGCGGCGTAGTAGTTGCGGAAGAAGAGGGTGGTGAAGCCGATGCCGTACACCACGTGCACCAGCACCAGCCCCGGCACCGTGCCGGCCAGGTGCAGCAGACCGAGCGTGCGCGCCATCGGGATCAGCACGATCTGGAACGGGATGAACACCGAGAACATCAGCATCGCGAACACCAGGTGCGCGCCGCGGAAGCGGAACTGCGTGAGCACATAGCCGTTGAAGGCGCCGATGCCGGTGGAGATCAGCACCGCCGGCAGCGTCATCAGGAAGCTGTTCAGGAAGTAGGGCTTGAGCCCGGTCGCCTGCACGCCGATCTGCGCGAGGCTCCAGGCGTCGTGCCACGGTTGCAGCGTGAAGGCGTCGGGCCAGGCCATCAGGTCGCCGGCGCGGATCTCGTCGAGCGGCTTCACCGAGTTGACCAGCATCACGTACAGCGGCATCAGGAACAGCAGCGCGGCATAGCCGAGCACGCCGTAGAGGACGACGCGAGGAGCGACGCGTGACACCACGTTCTTCAACGTGCGCTCAGCCATGGGCATCCGCCTGGCGCGTCTCGCGCAGGATGTACGGGATCACGACGATCGCGATGGCGATCAGCATCAGCACCGCGCTGGCCGCGCCAACCGCCATCTCGTTGCGCGTGAAGGTGTATTGGTACATGAAGAGCGACGGCAGCCAGCTCGCCCGCCCCGGGCCGCCATTGGTCAGCGCGATCACCAGGTCGTAGGACTTGATCGCCATGTGCGCGAGGATCACGAAGGCCGAGATGAAGCTCGCGCCGAGCTGCGGCAGGATCACGCGCTGGTAGATGCGCCAGGTGCGTGCACCGTCGAGCCGCGCGGCGTTCACCACCTCGGTGTCGACGCCGCGCAGCCCGGCCAGGAACAGCGCCATCACGAAGCCCGAGGTCTGCCACACCGCGGCGATCACGACGCAGTAGATCGCCAAGTCGCTGTCCTTGACCCAGCCGAACGCGAAACTGC
Source organism: Rhizobacter sp. P3_B12 (assembly GCF_056402895.1). NCBI lineage: Bacteria > Pseudomonadati > Pseudomonadota > Betaproteobacteria > Burkholderiales > Sphaerotilaceae > Rhizobacter > Rhizobacter sp. P3_B12. The sequence continues at coordinate 4,441 of NZ_JBFUGN010000159.1, forward strand.
TCCAGCCGATCGCGTGCATCGAGCGTTCGAGCCCGATGCCCGGGTCCATCAACCACTTCCACGCGGTGCCGGTGACGATGAACGACAGCGCCATCGGGTACAGGAAGACCGATCGGAAGCCGGCCTCGGCGCGCACCTTCTGGTCGATCAGCACCGCCAGCAGCAGCCCCAGCACGCCACAGCCGAGGATGTACAGCGTCGCGAAGATGCCGAGGTTCTTCACCGACAGCACCCAGTTGTTCAGCCCGACGAGGCGCACGTACGCCTCGGGGCCGGACAAGGTGGTCACCGGCACCATCGTCGATGCCGTGAACGACAGCCAGACGGTGAAGGCGATGTAGCCGTAGACGCAGACGCCGATCAGCAGCACGCTCGGCGACAGCACCGCCTTCGCGATCAGGGGAGCCTTCATCGAGGGATCAGTTGTCGACCGCGGCGACCATTTCCTTGACGGCGGCCTTGCTGTCGATCTGGCCGTTGAAGTGGCGCGTGATCACGTCGTAGAAGGCGTTCTTGATGCCGGCCGGCACCGCGTGGCCGTGCGCCATCGAGCCGACCAGCGCGCCCTTGCCGCTGGCTTCGGCCAGGTCCTTGATGCCCTTCTTGCCGCAGTCGTCGAACGCCGCGTCGGACACGTCGGTGCGCGCCGGCACCGAGCCCTTGACGACGTTGAAGGCCGACTGGAACGCCGGGTCCATCACCGCGCTGGCCATCTTGGCCTGCGCCGCGGCCTTGTCGCCGCCGACCTTGAACATCGCGAACTGGTCGGAGTTGAACGACACCATGCCCTGGGTGCCGGGGAAGCGCATGCAGATGAAGTCGACGCCCGGCTTCTTCTTCGCCGCGACGAACTCGCCCTTGGCCCAGTCGCCCATCATCTGGAAGCCGGCCTTGCCGCTGATGACCATCGCCGAGGCGAGGTTCCAGTCGCGGTTGGAGAAGTCCTTGTCGACCAGCTTGCGCAGCTGGCCCATGCGGTCGAAGGCCTTCAGCATCGTCGGCGAACCGAGCGCGGCCTTGTCCTTCTGGATGAAGACCTTCTTGTAGAAGTCGATGCCGCCGGTGCTCAGCACGACGCTGTCGAACAGCGTCGCGTCCTGCCACGGTTGGCCGCCGTGCGCGAGCGCGACGAAGCCGGCCTTCTGCACCTTCTCGGCGGCGGCGATGAACTCGTCGAAGCTGGTCGGCATCGCCGTGACGCCGGCCTTGTCGAGCACCGACTTGTTGGCCCAGACCCAGTTCGTGGAGTGCACGTTGACGGGTGCTGCGATCCACTTGCCGTCGTACTTCGAGAACGCCTGCAGCGCGCCCGGCACGACCTTGTCCCAGCCTTCCTTCGCGGCGACCGCGTTCAGGTCGGCCAGCACGCCCTGCTTGGCCCAGTCCTGGATGTCGAAGCCGAGCAGCTGCACGGCAGTCGGCGGGTTGCCGGCGGTCACGCGGGCGCGCACGGCCGTCATCGCGGCCTCGCCGCCGCCGCCGGCCACCGGCATGTCGTTCCACTTGACGCCCTGCTTCTCGAGGTTGCCCTTCAGCACGTTCAGCGCCGCGGCCTCGCCGCCGGAGGTCCACCAATGCAGCACCTCCACGCTTTGCTGGGCGGACGCGAGGCCCGAGAACGCGAGCGCGCATGCGACCGCGACGAATGTCTTCAGAGGGTGACGTGTCATTCGCTTGTCTCCTGCTTTGTAGGGGTGTGACGTCGAGGTCACGCCGGTCAGGATAGGCCGCGGCGCCGAACGCTCTGACGGGGGATTCCCGCGCAAGAGTCAGCGCAGATCGCGAAACAAGCCGTGTTTAGTAGCCCGGATGCCAATCCGGGGTTTGTCGGACACATCCCGGATTGGCATCCGGGCTACGAGAGGCTGCTGTCCCGCACCACCAGCTCGACCGGCTGGACGATGTCCTGCGGCATGTCGTCGCCCCGCATCACCATCTCGACCCCGGTGCGGCCGAGTGCCTCCTTGTCGACGCGCATCGTCGTCAGCCCCATCGTGCCGTAGCCGGCGGCGGCGATGTCGTCGAAGCCGACGAAGGCGATGTCCTGCGGCACGCGCAATCCGGCGGCCTGGCAGACCCGGATCGCGGCGAGCGCGGCCATGTCGTTGTAAGCGAACACGGCATCGGGGCGCGGGCGCAGCTTCAGCAGCTCGCGCATCGCGGCCTCGGCACCGGCCGAGGTGTCCAGGCCGGGCGGGGCGACCACCTCGAGGTCGGGGTCGGCGAGCACGCCGGCCTCGAACAGCGCGCGCCGGTAGCCGCGCTCGCGCTCGCGGATGCTGAAGTGCGCCAGCGAGCCGGCGAGGTAGGCGATGCGCCGGTAGCCCTGCGCCAGCAGGTGCTGCGTCGCGAGGTAGCCGCCCTGTGCGTTGTCGGGGTTCACCGCGCGGCAGCCCGGCATCCAGAAATCGACCAGCGCGAGCGGCAGGTCCATCGCGCGCAGCAGGTCGACCACCTCGGCCTCGAAGTAGCCGGCCGCCATCAGCGCATCGGGCTCGTGCAGCCGCAGCAGCTGGCGCACCGGGTCGGCCGGGCCGGCGCTGAGCACGGTCGGCACCACGCCGAACTCGCGGCAGGCCTCTTCGACGCCATGCATCACCTGCGAGAAGAACGGGTTCAGCGAGAAGCTGCTGTGGTGGCGGTGCACCATGAACAACAGCCGCCGCGCCTTGGCCGAGCGCAGCCGGCCGGGGTCGTAGCCGAGGGTGCGGGCGACCTCGCGCACCTGGCGGCGGGTTTCGTCGGAGAGGCCGCGCTGGTTCTTCAGCGCGCGCGAGACGGTGCCGATCGAGACGCCGGCCGCCTCGGCGATGTCGCGGATCGTGACGCCGTCCGAGTTCATCGTGGCAGCGGCCGGGCCGCCAGGCGATAGCGGATCACGCACGGCTCGTCGGGGTGCAGTGCGATGCCGTCGCGCGCCGCGAGCGGGTGGTCGGCGGGCGGACGCCCGATGCGGCCCAGGTCCCAGGCGCCGTTCAGCGGCTCGACGCCCAGCGCGAGATGCCGTCCGCTCCACGGCGGCGCGAGCCGGCCGCGGTGGCTCACCCACAGCATCAGGTCGGGCAACAGCGCGCGGTCCCAGTCGAGCGTCAGCGACCAGCCGGCGTCGAGGTAGCGGGCGGTCACCGGGCCGACGATGTCCATCAGCTGCAGCAGGTCTTCACCGTCGGCGGYCTGCGGGAAATGCGTGAAGTCGCCCTGCGTGCCATCGGTTGAGGCATCCGCCAGCGGCACCGCGTCGAGGCGCTCGAAGCGCGCTCCGGGCCTGAGCCGTGAGCGGCCGGGCTCGGTGGGCACGGGATAGTTGAAGCCCGCGCCGTCGTGCTGCAGGTCGAGCGCCACGCGGCCGATGTCCAGGCGCAGCGTCGGGTGCAGCGCGACCGGCACGCGGCACGGCTTGCGGGCATCGATCTGCAGCGTGATCTCGAGCGCGGCTGCATCGGCCACCGCGCGCACGGTGCGGGTCAGGCGCTGCACCGCGTGCCCGGGCGGCATCTCGATGCGCAGCGCGAGCGACAGCGCATCCGAGTCCTRCCACTGCCAGCGGTGGTGCGCCGCGTAGCCGTGCGCCCAGTCGTCGGCGGGCTGGCGGGCCTGCCAGGTGATGGGCAACCCGTCGGGCCGGTCGCAGCGCCCGAACGGCACGCACGGCCATTCGCCGCGCAGGCGGCCGAGCAGGCCGGGCCATTGCGGGTGGGCCTGCGCATCGTCGGCCCACGGCGCCACATGCAGCGGCGAGAAATCCGCCTGCCCGGCGGCCCGGAAGCGCACCGGCGCCAGCATGCCGCCGAAGGCGTGCAACTCCGCATCGCCATGCGCCCAGCGCAGCCGGCGTGCAGTGTCTTCGGTGGGGAGAGAGGAGGGCGTTGAGGCCACGATCGGGCCAGTGTAGAAACCCCTTCCTGTTTAGTAAACGCCTAAAGCCCGGGCAGGGTGTTCCTGGGGGCGGGCGGGAACCAGGCGTCGAGGTGCTGCAGTGCGTCGGCGAGCGAGGCCAGTTGCTGCAGCGAGCTCGCCGCATCGGGCGTCTTCAGGTCGGGCACGGTCACCACCTGCAGGCCGGCGGCGCGCGCGGCGGCGCTGCCGTGGTCGCTGTCCTCGAAGGCGAGCGAGCTGTGCGGGTCGAGGCCGGCGCGTTGGGCGGCGAGCAGGTAGACGGCCGGGTCGGGTTTGCCGCGCGGCACCTCGTCGCCGCCGGCCACCGCGCGAAAGAAGCCATCGATGCCGGCCACCGCGAGGCGGCGCCGCACTTCGGCCACCTGCGTCGACGAGGCCACCGCGCACGGCACGCCGCGCTGCCGCAGCGCCTGCAGCAGCACCATCGCGCCGGGCTTCAGCGCGAACACGGTGCCGGCCTCGGGCGCGAGCCGCCGCGCCGCATCGCGCTGCACGCGTTCGTAGGCCTGCGTGCTGCCGAGCAGCGCGRTGAGCCGTGCGGTCGATTCGGCATGGGCCAGCCCGATCACGCCGATGTAGTCGGCCTCGTGCAGCAGCACGTCGAGCGCGCGCGCCGACGCGAGCCATGCCTGCATGATGGTGCGTTCGGAATCGAGCAGCAGCCCGTCCATGTCGAAGATGGCGGCGGTGAACATGGGCGCGATTCTGTCGTCGGGCCGCGCGCGGTACTACAACGGTGCGACTCCTTCACCCCCCAAGTTCGTGGGAGATGACTTAAGAAATAAAGATGGCATCACCCCCTGGCGAAAGTCGGATGGCGTGGCTAGACTCGGCTTCGAATTCTGGGAGGAGTTCCAAATGGTCCAACTGCTGAAAGCATGTGTGCCGTATCAACACGGCAC
>NZ_JBFUGN010000160.1:0-9218 GCF_056402895.1 Rhizobacter sp. P3_B12
CGTTCGCCGCCGGCCAGTACATCGACGTGATCGGCCACGGCGGCGTACGGCGCAGCTACTCGCTCGCCTCGGCCCGGGCCGAGGCCATGCCGCTCGAACTGCACGTCCGCCAGGTCCCCGGTGGCGTGATGAGCGACTACTGGTTCGAGCAGGCCCGCACCAACGACCTGCTGCGCCTGCATGGCCCGCTGGGCACCTTCTTCGTCCGCGAGACCGAGGGGGTGCACCTGGTCTTCCTGGCCACCGGCACAGGCATCGCGCCGGTCAAGGCCATGCTCGAGGAGCTCGCCCGCCGCGCAGAYCAACCGCTCTCCGTGACGGTGTACTGGGGAGGCCGCGTCCCGTCCGACCTGTACTGGCAGCCGCCGCCCGCCGGACCGGGGCATCGGTTCGTGCCGGTGCTGTCGCGCGCGGGGATCGACTGGCTCGGAGAACGCGGCCACGTGCAGGAGGCCCTGCTGCGCGACGGATGCCACTGGCAGCGCACCGTGGTCTATGCCTGCGGCTCCGACGCCATGATCCACGCTGCCCGCGCCCGGTTGCTGGACGCCGGCCTGCCAGCTCGGCATTTCCACTCCGATGCCTTCGTCAGCTCGGCGCCGGCCTGAGCCCCTCCAACGCGAAAGGAACACCATGAAAGCCGTCATCCTGGCCGGGGGGCTGGGCACCCGCATCAGCGAGGAAACTGCCATCCGGCCCAAGCCCATGGTCGAGATCGGCGGCAAGCCGATCCTGTGGCACATCATGAAGATGTACTCGCACCACGGCATCCACGATTTCGTGATCTGCTGCGGCTACAAGGGCTACGTGATCAAGGAGTACTTCGCCAACTACTTCCTGCACATGTCGGACGTCACCTTCGACATGAAGCACAACCGCATGGAGGTGCACCACGAGCGCGCCGAACCGTGGACCGTGACGCTGGTCGACACCGGCGACGACTCGATGACCGGTGGGCGGCTGCTGCGCGTCGCGAAGTACGTGCAGGATGAAGAAGCCTTCTGCTTCACCTATGGCGATGGCGTCGGCGACATCGACATCGGCGCATCGATCGCGTTCCACCAGGCTCACGGCAAGGCCGCAACGCTCACCGCGACCTTCCCGCCCGGTCGCTTCGGCGCGCTCGACATCCAGCACCAGCAGGTGAAGAGCTTCAAGGAAAAGCCCAAGGGCGACGGCGGGATGATCAACGGCGGCTTCTTCGTGCTCTCGCCGAAGGTGCTGTCGTACCTGAAGGATGACGCCACGGTCTGGGAGCAGGGTCCGCTGATGCGGCTGGCCGAAGACGAGCAGCTGATGGCCTTCGAGCACGACGGCTTCTGGCAGCCGATGGACACGCTGCGCGACAAGCACCTGCTCGAGGACCTGTGGACCAGCGGCAAGGCGCCGTGGAAGAAGTGGGACTGAGCATGTCGGTGAACGCTGAATTCTGGCGCGGCAAGCGCGTCTTCCTGACTGGCCACACCGGCTTCAAGGGCAGCTGGCTGTCGCTGTGGCTGCAATCGCTGGGCGCCGAGCTGGGAGGCCTGGCCCTGGCCGCCTCCACCGAGCCCAGCCTGTTCCAGGTGGCCCGGGTGGGCGACGCCATGCAGTCGACCCTCGGCGACATCCGCGACCTCGACACCGTGGTGCAGGCCATGCAGGCGTTCCGGCCGGAGATCGTGATCCACATGGCGGCGCAGCCGCTGGTGCGCCTGTCTTACAGCGAACCGGTCGAGACGTATGCCACCAACGTGATGGGCACGGTGCACGTGCTGGAGGCGGTGCGCCGCTGCAGCACGGTGCGCTGCGTCGTCGCCGTGACGACCGACAAGTGCTACGAGAACCGTGAATGGGAATGGGGCTATCGCGAGAACGAGCCGATGGGCGGCCACGATCCGTACAGCAACAGCAAGGGGTGTGCGGAGCTGGTGACCTCGGCCTACCGCCGCTCGTTCCTGCAGAAGGCCGGCGTGGCGCTGGCCTCGGCGCGCGCCGGCAACGTGATCGGCGGTGGCGACTGGGCCAGCGACCGGCTGGTGCCCGACATCCTGCGCGCCTTCGAGCGTGGCGAGCCGGTGGTGATCCGCAATCCGAATTCGACGCGGCCGTGGCAGCACGTGCTGGAGCCCCTGTCAGGCTACCTGACACTGGCCCAGCAGCTGTGGAGCGGCGAACCCGAATTCGCCGACGGGTGGAACTTCGGCCCACGCGACGAGGACGCGCAGCCGGTGATGTGGATCGTCGAGCGCCTGGCGAAGGCTTGGGGCGAAGGCGCCGGCTGGCAGCTCGACCTGGGTGAGCACCCGCACGAGGCCCACTACCTGAAGCTCGACATCTCCAAGGCCCGGCACCGCCTGGGCTGGCAACCGCGCTGGAACCTGGACACCGCGCTCTCGAAGATCACGCAGTGGCACCGCGCCTGGCGCGCCCAGCAGGACATGAAATCGGTCTGCCTGGCGCAGATCACGCAGTACACGAACTCGATCGGCAAGGAAACCGCATGAGCAGCATCCCCATCATCGCGGCCGCACCGGCCGCACCCGGCGCCGAGTTGCGCGCGCAGATCGCTGCACTCGTCCAGCAGTACGCCGACCAGCAGCTGGCACCCAAGCCCTTCGTGCCCGGCCAGTCGGTGGTGCCGGTGTCGGGCAAGGTGATCGGCGCCAGGGAGCTGCAGCTGATGGTCGAGGCCTCGCTCGACGGCTGGCTGACCACGGGCCGCTTCAACACCGCCTTCGAAGAGCGCCTGGCCAGGTACCTGGGCGTGAAGTACCTGATCACCGTCAACTCCGGCTCGTCGGCCAACCTGGTGGCCTTCTCGGCGCTGACCTCGCCGCGCCTGGGCGAGCGCGCGATCCAGCCGGGCGACGAGGTGATCGGCGTGGCCGCGGGCTTCCCGACGACCGTCAACCCGATCCTGCAGTTCGGCGCCGTGCCGGTGTTCGTCGACATCGACCTCGCCACGCACAACATCGACCCGACGCTGATCGAGGCCGCCATCGGCCCGAAGACCAAGGCCATCATGCTGGCCCACTCGCTGGGCAACCCGTTCAACCTCGACGTGGTCACCGCGCTGTGCAGGAAGCACAAGCTCTGGCTGGTGGAAGACTGCTGCGACGCGCTCGGCTCCACCTACGACGGCAAGATGGTCGGCAGCTTCGGCGACATCGGCACGCTGAGCTTCTACCCGGCGCACCACATCACCATGGGCGAAGGCGGCGCGGTGTTCACCAACAACGCCGAGCTGAAGCTGATCGCCGAATCCTTCCGCGACTGGGGCCGCGACTGCTACTGCCCGCCCGGCAAGGACAACACCTGCAACAAGCGCTTCTGCTGGACGAACAAGGAACTCGGGGGCGACCTGCCCGATGGCTACGACCACAAGTACACCTACTCGCACCTCGGCTACAACCTGAAGATCAGCGACATGCAGGCCGCCTGCGCGCTGGCGCAGATGGACCGCGTGGAAGAGTTCGTCGAAGCCCGCAAGCGCAACTTCGACTACCTGAAGGAGCGCCTGAAGTCGTGCGCCGACTTCCTGGAGCTGCCCGAAGCGACGCCGAAGTCCGATCCGTCGTGGTTCGGCTTCCTCGCGCTGCTGAAGCCCGAGTCGGGCGTCAAGCGTGTCGACCTGCTGTCGTACCTCGACCAGAACAAGATCGGCACGCGGCTGCTGTTCGCCGGCAACCTGGCGCGCCAGCCCTACATGATCGGGCGCAACTTCCGCGTCAGCGGCAGCCTGGCCAACACCGACGTGGTCATGAACCAGGCCTTCTGGCTGGGCGTGTACCCGGGCCTCACCACCGAACACCTCGACTTCATCGTCGGCAAGCTCGAAGAATTCTTCGGCCTGAATTTCTGAACCGCACCATGACAGCTCCCGCCAAGATCAGCGATCAGATCGCGCAACTGCTCGAAGAGCTCGACATCCGTCATGCCTTCGGCATCATCGGTGCCGGCAACGTCCACCTGTTCGAGGCGATCACGCGCCGCGGTTTCACCGAGATCGTCTGCGTGCACCACGAGCAGGCCGCCACGATGGCGATGCAGACCTACTACCGGACCAGCGGGCGGCTCGCGGTCGCGCTGCTGACGACGGGCGCCGGCGCCACCAACGGCGTGACCGGCGTGGTGTCGGCCTGGGCCGATTCCATCCCCGGGCTGGTGATCGCCGGCAACGAGCACTCGAAGCACACGCGGCTGGACAACCCGCTGCGCATGTGGGGCGTGCAGGGCTACGACTCGGTCGGCATGATCGAGAAGGTCGCCAAGTACGCGAGCCGCGTGACGCAACCCGCCCAGACCCTGGCCGAATTGCGCAAGGCCGCCGGCATCGCGCTGGCCGGCCGGCCGGGACCGGCCTGGGTCGAGATTCCGATGGACATCCAGTCGACCCGCCTGGCGCCGTCGGAGATGGAAGTCTTCACGCCGGAAACCGGCACGCCGAAGGCGCCCGACGCCGACCAGATCGCGGGCGTGATCGCAGCGCTGAAGCGCGCAGAGCGTCCGCTGCTGTGGCTGGGCAACGGCATCCGCCTGGCGGGTGCGGTGGACGAACTGCCCGCCCTGCTCGACGCGCTGGACATCCCGGCCCTGGTGTCGTGGGCCGGCATCGACATGGTCGACTCGTCGCATCCCCGGGTGATCGGCCGTGCCGGCGTCTACGGGCAGCGCGCCGCCAACTTCGCGCTGCAGAACAGCGACTACATCCTCGCGATCGGCACGCGCCTGGCCGTCCCGCAGGTCGGCTACGACCTGAACGAGCTGGCACGCGCGGCCACCATCGACATGGTCGACATCGACGAGACCGAGGGCGGCAAGCTGGGCTCGCGCCTGAACAGCTTCATCCACGCCGATGCCGGCGCCTTCGTGCGGGCACTGGCTGCCGGGGCGAATGGCGGCGTGGGCAGCAAGGCCGCCTGGCTGGAGCGCTGTGCCGGCTACCTGCGCGACTTCCCCTGGATCGGCCCCGAGCATGCCGACCCGGCAGGCTTCATGAATTCCTACCGGTTCATGGAGCGGTTGAACGGCGTGTTGAAGCCCGACCAGGTGATCGTCACCGACATGGGCACCGCCTTGCTGTGCGGCCACCAGGTGCTGAAGCTGGGCGACGGCCAGCGCCTGATGACCTCGACCGGCCTGGGCGAGATGGGCTACGGCCTGCCGGGAGCCATCGGTGCCTCGTTCGCGCGCGACCGGGGCGAGGTGATGTGCCTGAACTGCGACGGCGGGATGATGATGAACCTGCAGGAACTGCAGACCATGGTCCACCACCAGCTGCCGATCAAGCTGTTCATCTTCAACAATGACGGCTACCTGATGATCAAGCACACGCAGAACTCGCTGTTCAAGAGCGGCTACGTGGGCACCGACGCGAAGTCGGGCGTGTCCTGCCCCGATTTCAGCAAGCTCGCCGCGGCCTTCGACATCCCGGCCTTCCAGATTCGCGGCTGGGAGGAATGCGACGACGTGCTGGCCCAGGTCCAGGCCATCGAGGGCCCGGTGGTCTGCGAGGTGTTCATGCACCCCGAGCAGTTGTTCGTGCCCAAGCTCTCGGTGGCGGCCAGGCCGACCGGCGAGCTGGTGTCGCCGCCGCTGGAAGACCTGTCGCCCCTGCTGCCGCTGGACGTGCTGTCGAAAGCCATGCTGGTCGACGTGCACCCGAAGTCGACCTCGCTGCGCTGAGCTTGCTCGCAACGCCATGAAGCAGATCGCCATCGTCGGCGCCAGCAGCCAGATCGCCAAGGACCTGATCCTGTCCTTGACGTCCGGCAGCGACACGCCGCCGCTGCTCTATGTGCGGGACGTGGAGGCCATGCGCAGCTGGGTGCTGGCCCGAGGACTGGCTGAGACCTGTCCGATCCACCGCTACGAGGACTACGGGCGCGTCCCGCACGACGCCGTCATCAACTTCGTGGGTGTCGGCGACCCGCGCCGCGCCGCGGCGATGGGCGCCGGCATCTTCGAAGTGACGCAGCGCTTCGACGACATGGTGCTGGCCGAGCTTCAGAAGAACCCGCAGCGCCATTACCTCTTCCTGTCCAGCGGCGCCGTCTACGGCAACGCCTATGCAGAGCCGGTGACGGCCGCCACCGAAGCGCGCATCGCCATCAATGCCATCGCACCGCAGGACTACTACGCCACCGCCAAGCTGCATGCCGAGGTGCGGCACCGCTCGCGGCCGGACCTGGCGATCACCGACATCCGCGTCTTCAACTATTTCAGCCGCACCCAGGACATCGAGGCGCGGTTCTTCATCACCGATATCGTTCGTGCCGTGCGCGACGGGCAGGTGCTGCGCACCTCGCCCGAGTACATGGTGCGCGACTTCCTGCACCCGCACGACTTCGCCCAGCTCGTGCGCTGCCTGCTCGATGCACCGCCGCACAATGGCCCGGTCGATGGCTACTCGCGTGGCGCCGTGGACAAGCCGACCCTGCTGAAGGCGATGCAAGAGCACTTCGGCCTGCGCTACGACATCGCCGAGCCGGACAGCGGGGTGGCGGTCAACGCCACCGGCGCCAAGCCTCACTACTACTCGCTGAACCACCAGGCCGGGCGGTTCGGCTACCGGCCCCGGTATTCGTCGCTGGAGGGCGTGCTGGAAGAGACTCGCGCCATCCTGGGCCGCCAGGCGGCCCCAGAAAAATCCCATTGAGAAGCTGTGATGACCTCCAAGAAACTCCGCGTCGCGATCCTCGGCACCGGCAACATCGGCACCGACCTGCTCATCAAGGTGATGCGCTCCGAGAGCCTGCAGTGCGCGCTGTTCGTCGGCCGCAACTTTCGCTCCGACGGGATGCAGAAGGCCAGCAACCTGGGCGTGAACATCTCTGACCGCGGGTTGGACGCCATCGTGCAGCAGGCCGACGACATCGACCTGGTGTTCGATGCCACCTCGGCGATCTCGCACCTCGAGCACTGGTCGGTGCTGGAGAAGCTGGGCAAGAAGGTGATCGACATGACGCCGGCCAAGGTCGGCAAGCTGTGCGTGCCGGCGATCAACTCGGACGAGATCATCGATTCTCGCTCGGCCAACATCAACATGGTGACCTGCGGCGGCCAGGCCTCGGTGCCGATCGCCAACGCGATCGCCGCGGTGCAGAGCGACATCGAGTACATCGAGGTCGCCTCCAGCATCTCGTCGCGCAGCGCCGGCCCCGCCACCCGCGCCAACCTGGACGAATACATCGAGACCACCGAGCAGGCGCTGATCAAGTTCACGGGAGCGCGCCAGGCCAAGGCGATCCTGATCCTGAACCCCGCCCGCCCGCCGATCGACATGCAGACGACGATCTACGCGAAGGTGGCCAACCCGAACCTCGGCGCGATCCGCGACTCGGTGAACGAGATGATGAAGCGAATCATGGCCTACGTGCCCGGCTACCAGCTGATCGTGCCGCCGACCATCGAGGACGGCAAGATCACCACCACCGTGAAGGTGCTGGGCAACGGCGACTACCTGCCGCGCTATGCCGGCAACCTCGACATCATCAACTGCGCGGCCATCGGCATCGCGGAGACCATCGCCCGCCAGGGCAAGGAGTGACGACATGGGCAAGCACGTACTGATCAGCGACCCGACGCTGCGCGACGGCAACCACGCGGTGCGCCACAAGATCTCGCAGGAGAACTTCGCCGCCTATTGCGCCGCCGCGGAACGCGCCGGCGTCCCCATCGTCGAGGTGGGCCACGGCAACGGGCTGGGCGCCTCGTCGATGCTGATCGGCGAATGCGCGCTGACCGATGAGGTGATCCTGCGCACGGCACGCGAGAACCTCGGCAAGTCGAAGCTGTCTGTCCACGCCATCCCCGGTTTCTGCACCATCCAGCGCCACCTGACGATGGCGATCGAGCTCGGCGTCGACGTGTTCCGCATCGCCTCGCATTGCACCGAAGCCGACATCACGCAACGCCACATCGACTACGTGCGCACCCAGGGCAAGGAGGTCTATGGCGTGCTGATGATGAGCCACATGGCCTCCCCGGACGTGCTGGCAGACGAGGCGCGCAAGATGCAGGCCTATGGCGCCGAGGCGCTGGTCATCATGGACTCGGCCGGCACCTACCTGCCCTCCGACGTGACCCGGCGCATCTCGACGCTGGTGGACGCGCTGAGCATCCCCGTGGGCTTCCATGCGCACAACAACCTCGGCATGGGCATTGCCAATTCGGTGGCCGCGGTCGAGGCGGGAGCGTCCATCATCGATGGCAGCGCGCGCGGCTTCGGCGCCGGCGCGGGCAATGCGCAGCTCGAGGTGCTCGTCGCCGTCTTCCAGCAGATGGGCTACGAGACCGGCATCGATCTCTACAAGATGCTCGACGCGGCCGACCTGGCCGAGAAGACGATGATTCCTTCGCTGCCCTACATCTCGTCGACCAGCATCGTCAGCGGCATGTCGGGCGTGTTCTCCGGTTTCGTCAAACAGGTGAACAGCATCGGTGCCGAGCACGGCGTCGACCCGCGCGACATCTTCTTCGAGCTGGGGCGCCGCAACGCGGTGGCGGGGCAGGAAAGCCTGATCCTCGAGGTGGCACTGCAGCTGGCCGAAGCGAAGGCCGCAACGAAGGCGGCCCATGCTTGACGCCATGCAACGCCAATTGCGCGACGATTGCCTGGCTTCGGCGGCGGCGTTGCCGGATCTCGCCGGCCGACTGAGGGGCCACCGCATCGCCGTGGTCGGTGGCACCGGCTTCACCGGCACCTGGCTGGCCGAGATGATCTCGGCACTCAACGACGAGGCGGGCGGCAACACCCGCCTGCACCTGGTCGGCCGGGCGCCTGCGAAGTGGGTTGCACAGAACTCGCACCTGAAGCGCGACGACATCTCCCTGCAGGCCACCGACGTGCGTTCGCCGTTCGAGCTGCCACACGACACGACGCTGGTGCTGTTCGCCGCCGGCATCGCCGATCCGCGGGTCCATGCCAGCGAGCCGCAGCGCGTGTTCCAGACCACGGTCTACGGCCTGGACAACACCCTCGCGGCGGCAAGCCGGCTGGAGGATATCCGGCGCCTCGTGAACCTGAGCTCCGGGCTGGTGGCTGGCAGCGGGCTGCCCGCGCGGGCACTGGCCGAAGGCGACATCGGCCCGCTCGACTTCACCCGCTTCCACAACCTGTACGCGGAAGCCCGGCGAGCCGCCGAAAGCCTGGCCTGCGGCCATGCAGGCCAGCATCGCCTGCCGGTCAGCACGGTGCGTGCCTTCACCTTCCTCGGGCCGTACCAGGCGCTGGA
>NZ_JBFUGN010000161.1:0-9185 GCF_056402895.1 Rhizobacter sp. P3_B12
GGGGAGGGCGGGCTGACCGAGGCGATGGTGCGCTTCGCGGCGCGGGTCGAGATGGCGCGCACCGTCGAAGACGTGCTGGCGCGGCGCTGCCGGCTGCTGTTCCTCGATGCGCGCGAGGCGCTGCGCGTCGCGCCCGAGGTGGGCCGGCTGCTGCGCGAGGAACTCGGGGAGGGCTTCGATGACGCCGCGTCGGTGAGTGCGTTCGAGGCGCTGGCGGCCCGTTACCTCGATTTGCCGTAGCGGCAAGTCAAGCGAAGCCTGCATGCCCGGTGTCTGTGTCGGGGTGTGTCAGGGACCGCGGGTCTTTGCCCATATAATCCCGAGGCTTTGCTGCTGACGACTGTCTTCCCTGCCATGACCGAACCCCTCGACCGTGGCGTAGCTCAAGAAGATGGCGCTGATGACCAGCCTTTCAAGACCCTGACGCGAGAAGAAGCGCAGGCCTTGCGAGGACGTATTCCCCAGGTGTCGCCCTGGAGGGTGGTTGCGGTGCAGGCGGTGGCGGGTTTGCTTTGCACGGCCATCGCGGTCGTTGCGACGCAACTGATGGGACAAGATTCTGGTGCTGCCTGGTCGGCGTTGTACGGCGCGGCGGCGGTGGTTCTTCCGGCGGCATTGCTCGCCAGGGGAATGACCCGAGGAACAGGAAACCCGGTGGCTGTGGCCGTCGGCTTCATGTTCTGGGAAATGTTGAAGATTGCAGTTGCCATCGCGATGCTGGTGATTGCAGCAAAAGTTGTGCCCAACCTCAGTTGGCCGGTCCTGCTGGTCACGATGGTGGTGTGCATGAAGGTGAACTGGTTGGCGCTGCTGTGGCGCCGCCGTTGATGGATACAGGGTTTCACGAATGACGACCGAAGGCCAAGAGCACGCCCCAAGCGCCGGTGAATACATCATTCACCACCTGCACCATCTGCAGAACAAGCACCAGGAAGGGGTCGTCGACTTCTCGGTGATCAACCTCGATTCGCTGTTCTTCACCGTGCTGCTCGGTGCCGTCGGCTGCTGGCTGCTGTGGCTGGCCGCACGCAAGGCGACCTCGGGCCGCCCGGGCCGCTTCCAGGCCGCGGTCGAGATCCTCGTCGAGATGGTCGACAGCCAGGCCAAGGGCATCGTCCACAACGCGCAGAGCCGCAAGATGGTCGCGCCGCTCGCGCTGACCGTCTTCGTGTGGATCTTCCTGCTGAACGCAATGGACATGCTGCCGGTCGACCTGCTGCCGTGGGTCAACGAGCACACCCTGGGCCTGCCGTACCTGCGCGTCGTACCGACCGCCGACCTGTCGATCACGATGGGCCTGTCGCTGGGCGTGCTGCTGGTCTGCCTGTTCTACAACGTCAAGATCAAGGGCGCCGGCGGCTGGGTGCACGAGCTGTTCTCGGCCCCGTTCGGCGACAAGTGGTTCCTGTACCCGGTCAACTTCGCGATGCAGCTGATCGAGTTCGTCGCGAAGACCGTCTCGCACGGCATGCGGCTGTTCGGCAACATGTACGCCGGCGAACTGATCTTCATGCTGATCGCGCTGCTGGGCGGTGCCTGGAGCCTGTCGGGCACCGGCGTCGCGCTGTTCCTGCTTCACCTGCTGGCCGGTTCGGTGTGGACCATCTTCCACATCCTGATCATCACGCTGCAGGCCTTCGTCTTCATGATGCTGACCCTCGTCTACGTGGGCCAGGCGCACGATCACCACTGATCTTTCGCGGCAGGTCGTTCTTTCTTCTTTCGTTCGTTTTTTTCTACCAAACCTCAACAGGAGTCACCATGGAAGTCATTAGCTTTGTCGCCCTCGCCGCCGGCCTCATCATCGGTCTGGGTGCCATCGGCGCCTGCATCGGCATCGGCATCATGGGCAGCAAGTACCTCGAGTCGGCCGCCCGCCAACCCGAGCTGATGAACGAACTGCAGACCAAGATGTTCCTGCTGGCCGGCCTGATCGACGCGGCCTTCATCATCGGCACCGGTATCGCGCTGTGGTTCGCCACTGCCAACCCGTTCCTGGCCCAGATCGCCAACCTGCCGAAGTAAGACGCGCCGGACCACCGGACATCTCCCTCTCATTCGTTCCAGAGGCAACACCGTGAGCATCAACGCTACGCTGATCGCGCAGATGATCGTGTTCCTGATCCTGGTCGGGTTCACGATGAAATTCGTGTGGCCGCCCATCGTGAAGGCACTCGACGAGCGTGCGCAGAAGATCGCCGACGGCCTGTCGGCCGCCGACAAGGCGAAGGCCGACCTGAGCGCCGCCAACCGCCGCGTCGAAGAGCAGCTCGCTGCCGCACGCAACGAGACCGCGCAGCGCCTGGCCGATGCCGAGCGCCTGGCCCAGGCGATGGTCGAAGAGGCCAAGACCCGCGCCGGCGAAGAGGGCGCGAAGATCGTCGCCGCCGCCAAGGCCGAGGCCGCACAGGAATCGGTGAAGGCCCGCGAGGCGCTGCGCGAGCAGGTCGCCGCGCTGGCCGTCAAGGGTGCCGAGCAGATCCTGCGCAAGGAAGTCAACGCCGGCGTCCACGCCGACCTGTTGAACCGCCTGAAGACGGAGCTCTGACATGGCCGAGCTCGCCACCATCGCCCGCCCGTACGCGGAAGCGCTGTTCCAGGTCGCCGGCAAGGGCGATCTGAAGCAGGCGTCCGAGCAGCTCGACGCGATCGCGGCCGTCGCCGCGAACGCGCAGATGCGCCAGTACGCCGACAACCCGAAGGCGACCGTCGAACAGGTGTTCGACGTCATCACCTCGGTCGTCAAGTCGCCGCTGTCCGACGCCACCCGCAACCTGTTGCGCGCGGTCATCGACAACGGACGCCTGGCTGCGCTGCCCAAGGTGGCGGTGCAATTCCACGCGCTGGTCAGCGAACGCTCGGGCGTGTCCGAGGCCACCGTCTACAGCGCCTTCCCGATCGATGCGGCCCAGCTGTCGGCTGTGGTCACCTCGCTCGAGAAGCGCTTCGGGCGCAAGCTCACGGCCAGCGTGCAGATCGAGCCCGAGCTGATCGGCGGCATCCGCGTGGTGGTCGGCGACGAGGTGCTCGACACCTCGGTGAAGGCCCGTCTCGAACAAATGAAGGTGGCGTTGACGGCCTGACCCGCAAGGGTTGCCCGAAGCGACAGCATTCCAACCTGCTGGCCAGCGTGCCGCGGACCGGAGAAAGCAATGCAACTGAATCCCGCTGAAATTTCCGAACTGATCAAGAGCCGCATCGAAGGCCTGGCCGGTTCGACCGACATCCGCAACCAGGGCACCGTGGTCTCGGTGACCGACGGCATCGTCCGCATCCACGGCCTGTCGGACGTGATGCAGGGTGAAATGCTCGAGTTCCCGGCGGCCAGTGACAACCAACCGAGCTTCGGCCTCGCGCTGAACCTCGAGCGCGACTCGGTCGGCGCGGTGATTCTGGGCGAGTACGAGCACATCTCCGAAGGCGACACGGTCAAGTGCACCGGCCGCATCCTGGAAGTGCCGGTCGGCCCCGAGCTGATCGGCCGCGTCGTCAACGCGCTGGGCCAGCCGATCGACGGCAAGGGTCCCGTCAACGCGAAGCTGTCGGCCCCGATCGAGAAGATCGCCCCGGGCGTGATCGCCCGGAAGTCGGTCGACCAGCCGATGCAGACCGGCCTGAAGTCCATCGACTCGATGGTGCCGGTCGGCCGCGGCCAGCGCGAGCTGATCATCGGCGACCGCCAGACCGGCAAGACCGCCGTCGCGATCGACGCGATCATCAACCAGAAGGGTCAGAACATGACCTGCATCTACGTTGCGATCGGCCAGAAGGCGTCGTCGATCAAGAACGTGGTGCGCTCGCTGGAAGCCAACGGCGCGATGGACTACACCATCGTCGTGGCCGCCTCGGCCGCCGAATCGGCCGCGATGCAGTACGTGTCGGCCTACTCCGGCTGCACGATGGGCGAGTACTTCCGCGACCGCGGCCAAGATGCGCTGATCGTCTATGACGACCTGTCGAAGCAGGCCGTGGCCTACCGCCAGGTCTCGCTGCTGCTGCGCCGCCCGCCGGGCCGCGAAGCCTACCCGGGCGACGTGTTCTACCTGCACAGCCGCCTGCTGGAGCGTGCCGCGCGCGTCAACGCCGACTACGTCGAAGCCTTCACCAAGGGTGAAGTCAAGGGCAAGACCGGTTCGCTGACCGCGCTGCCGATCATCGAGACGCAGGCCGGCGACGTGTCCGCGTTCGTGCCGACCAACGTGATCTCGATCACCGACGGCCAGATCTTCCTGGAAACCTCGCTGTTCAACGCCGGCGTCCGCCCCGCGATCAACGCCGGTATCTCGGTGTCGCGCGTCGGCGGTGCCGCGCAGACGAACTGGATCAAGGGTCAGTCCGGCGGTATCCGTACCGACCTGGCCCAGTACCGTGAGCTGGCTGCGTTCGCGCAGTTCGCCTCGGACCTGGACGAAGCCACCCGCAAGCAGCTGGACCGCGGCGCCCGCGTGACCGAGCTGCTGAAGCAAGCCCAGTACAGCCCGCTGCCCATCAGCCTGATGGGCGCCACGCTGTTCGCGGTGAACAAGGGCTTCATGGACAACGTCGAGATCAAGAAGATCCTCCCGTTCGAGCATGGCCTGCACGCCTACCTCAAGGACAAGCACGCCGCGCTGCTCGCCACCATCGAGAAGAACGGGGCCAAGTGGGATGCCAAGCCCGCCAAGGACTCGGACAGCGCCGAGAAGAAGGCCTTCAAGAAAGTCTGCATCGACGCCGAGGCCGAACTGACATTGGCCGTCGAAACTTTCAAGAAGTCGTTCGCCTAATCTCACATAGGAGCCAAACGTGGCTGCAGGTAAAGAGATTCGGGGCAAGATCAAATCGGTGGAGAACACCAAGAAGATCACCAAGGCCATGGAGATGGTGGCCGCCTCCAAGATGCGCAAGGCGCAGGATCGCATGCGCCATGCGCGTCCGTACGCCGAGAAGATCCGCAACCTGGCGGCCAACCTGTCGACGGCCACGCCCGAGTACAAGCACCCGTTCATGGTCGGCAACGACGATGCGAAGACGGTCGGCTTCATCGTCGTGACCACCGACAAGGGCCTGTGCGGCGGCCTGAACACCAACGTGCTGCGTGCCGTCACCGGCAAGCTGCGCGAGCTGGAAACGCAGGGCCTGGGTGCCGAGGCGGTCGCCATCGGCAACAAGGGCCTGGGCTTCCTGAACCGCGTCGGCGCGAGGGTGGTCTCGCAGGCCACGCAGCTGGGCGACAAGCCGCACCTCGACAAGCTGATCGGCCCCGTCAAGGTGCTGTTCGATGCGTATGCCGAAGGCAAGCTGAAGCAGGTGTTCCTGTGCTACACGCGCTTCATCAACACGATGAAGCAGGAGCCGGTCGTGATCCAGCTGCTGCCGCTCGCGGCCGACAGCCTGGTGGTCGACAAGGGCACGCACGGCTGGGATTACCTCTACGAGCCGGACGCGCCGACCGTCATCGACGAGCTGCTGGTGCGCTACACCGAGGCCCTGGTCTACCAGGCGGTGGCCGAGAACATGGCCTCGGAGCAATCGGCGCGCATGGTCGCGATGAAATCCGCGACCGACAACGCCGGCAGCGTCATCGCGGAGCTGAAGCTGGTCTACAACAAGACCCGCCAGGCAGCGATCACCAAAGAACTGTCCGAGATCGTCGCCGGTGCGGCGGCGGTCTGACCCTGATTTGATTCAAAGGAAGAAACATGGCTTCGGTTTCGACAGAAGGCAAGATTGTTCAGTGCATCGGTGCCGTGGTGGACGTGGAGTTCCCCCGCAACGCCATGCCCAAGATCTATGACGCACTGAAGATGGAGGGCTCGGCCCTGACCCTCGAAGTGCAGCAGCAGCTGGGCGACGGCGTGGTGCGCACGATTGCGCTGGGCTCTTCCGACGGCCTGCGCCGCGGCCTGATGGTGCGCAACACCGGCAAGGCGATCTCGGTGCCGGTGGGTCGCGCGACCCTCGGCCGCATCATGGACGTGCTGGGCGCGCCGATCGACGAGCGCGGCGAAGTCAGCCAGGAGCTGACCGCCTCGATCCACCGCAAGCCGCCGGCCTATGACGAGCTGAGCCCGTCGCAGGACCTGCTGGAAACCGGCATCAAGGTGATCGACCTGGTGTGCCCGTTCGCCAAGGGCGGCAAGGTCGGCCTGTTCGGCGGCGCCGGCGTCGGCAAGACCGTCAACATGATGGAGCTGATCAACAACATCGCGAAGGCTCACTCGGGCCTGTCGGTGTTCGCCGGTGTCGGCGAGCGCACCCGCGAGGGCAACGACTTCTATCACGAGATGGCCGACTCCGGCGTCGTGAACCTGGAGAACCTGCCCGAGTCGAAGGTCGCGATGGTCTACGGCCAGATGAACGAGCCGCCGGGCAACCGCCTGCGCGTCGCGCTGACCGGCCTGACGATCGCCGAATCGTTCCGCGACGAAGGCCGCGACGTGCTGTTCTTCGTCGACAACATCTACCGCTACACGCTGGCCGGTACCGAAGTGTCGGCACTGCTGGGCCGCATGCCTTCCGCCGTGGGCTACCAGCCGACGCTGGCCGAGGAAATGGGCCGCCTGCAGGAGCGCATCACCTCGACGAAGGTCGGCTCGATCACGTCGATCCAGGCCGTGTACGTCCCTGCGGACGACCTGACCGACCCGTCGCCTGCCACGACCTTCGCCCACCTGGACTCCACCGTCGTGCTGTCGCGCGACATCGCGTCGCTGGGCATCTACCCGGCCGTGGACCCGCTGGACTCGACGAGCCGCCAGCTCGACCCGAACGTGGTCGGCGAAGAGCACTACGCCGTCGCCCGCCAGGTGCAGGGCACGCTGCAGCGCTACAAGGAACTGCGCGACATCATCGCGATCCTGGGCATGGACGAACTGGCACCGGACGACAAGCTGGCCGTGGCACGCGCGCGCAAGATCCAGCGCTTCCTGAGCCAGCCGTTCCACGTCGCGGAAGTCTTCACCGGCTCGCCGGGCAAGTACGTGCCGCTGAAGGAAACGATCCGCGGCTTCAAGATGATCGTCAACGGCGAGTGCGACAGCCTGCCGGAGCAGGCCTTCTACATGGTCGGCACGATCGACGAAGCCATCGCCAAGGCGAAGACGATTCAGTAATCCGAAGGAAACAGCATGGCAACCCTGCATGTCGACGTCGTCTCTGCCGAGGAAGCCATCTTCTCCGGCGAGGCGAAGTTCGTGGCGCTGCCGGGTGAGAACGGCGAGCTGGGCATCCTGCCCCGCCACACGCCGCTGATCACCCGCATCAGGCCGGGCGCGGTGCGCATCCAGCGCGCCGACACCGGCGAGGAAGAGTTCGTGTTCGTGGCCGGCGGCATTCTCGAAGTGCAGCCGGGCAGGGTCACCGTGCTGGCCGACACCGCGATCCGCGGCAAGGACCTGGACGAGGCCAAGGCCACCGAGGCGAAGAAGATCGCCGAGGAAGCCGTCAAGAACGCGAAGAGCGAACTCGACCTGGCCAAGGCGCAGAACGAACTGGTGGCGCTGGCCGCCCAGATCGCCGCGCTGCGCAAGTACCGGAAGAAGTAAGGCCCACGGCCTCACGACGAACCCGCCCGGCGCGAGCCCGGCGGGTTTTGTCTTTCAGGGCTTGGCGGGTATGGCCGATGCCGCCGGCATCGTGAACGGCTTCACCGTGCCGCAGTCGCTGCCCAGCCACTTCGCCGTCATCGTCATCTGCGCGGTGCGGGCCTGGCCCTTCATCGTCATCGTCGTCGAGGTCTTCACCGCGTAGCTCTCGGGGCTGGTGAACGTGACCTCGCCGTCGGTCTCCGACGCGGTCGGCTCACCACAGCTCGAATGCCACTTCCAGACGCTGCCGCTGCGCGTGCCGAAATCGGTCTTGCAGCGCGTCTGTGCCTCCTGCCAGCGGCCCTGGTCCAGCGATTCCTTCGTGTGGCAGATCTTCATGCCGCCGTTCGGCCCGCCGCGTGCCTTCATCGCCGCCTCCATGCGGGCGCGGGCTTCGGGCGGCATGTCCTTCATGCGCTGCGCCATGTCGGGCATCGGCTGGCCGTTCACGAGGCGTTCGCTCTGCACCTCCCACAGGCCCGGCTTGATCGGCGGCGCGCTCTGCGCCAGCACCGGCAAGGCAGGGCACGACAACAGCAGGCCCAGTGACGCAAGGCGGAAGCAGCGCATGGCGGTCTCCTGACGCGGTAGGTGAGCCGATGATGGCACGCAGTGGGCACCGCACCAAGTGTCCCCTCAACTGCCGGATACTGCGGCGATGTCGCTGATCGATGAAGCCCTGCGGGCCGGCCATGCGCCGCCTGTGCGTGTGAATGCCGCGCTGCAGCGCGTGCTGGTCGCCGGTGGCGGCGGGCCGCTCGGCTCGGCGCTGCTGGAGAGCCTGCTGTCGGTGCGCGCGTTCTCGCCCGTCAGCGTGCTCGTCACGCAGCCCACGCGCGCCGCGCTGCACGGCTTGCGCGCGCTGCTGTGGCTCGAAGGCACACCGCTGCCGCCGGGCGACGAGCCGGTCGGCGTCATCGTGTTCGACCGCGAGCGCCATGCCAATGGCCGCGAGCTGTCGTTCTACCGGCCCGAGCCGTCGCAGCTGCCGGCCCTCGCCGCGCAATGGCGCGAACGCGGCGTGCGCCACCTGCTGGTCGTGATGCCGCACACGATGGCCAGCCTGCCCGACGCGCTGAAGCGCGGCCTCGCCAACCTCGACGAGCATGCGGTCGCGGCGCTCGGCTTCGAGCACCTGGTGTTCATCCGCACCGCGCAGGCCGGCGCGCACGAACGCATCAGCCACCCGGCGCAGCGCCTCGCGCACTGGATGCTGTCGCAGCTGCAGTTGATGGTGCCGCAGCGCGACCGGCCGGTGCGTGCGCAGAAGGTCGCGCAGTTCGCCGCGCAGCTCGCGGCCCGGTTGCCGTCCAGTCCCCCCGGCACCCGCGTCGTGCCGCCGGAGACGGTGTGGGAGGCCGCGCAGACCGACGACATCGCCGGCCTTGCGCAGTCATGGCTCAACGGGCCAGCGCGAGTGCCAGCGCCTTCTGCAACGGAGCCGCCGGCGCGGCCGTAGTGTCCGGCGGCGCCGCATCGCCGCGCGCCGGCGGCTTCGGCGGGCGTGGCAGCGGCCGCATTTGCGACAGCACCCAGCGCACGCGCGCCGCGTTGATCTCGCCGCGCGCTTCGAAGCGCGCGAGCTCCAGGTCGGGGTTGTGCAGCAGGCTCGCGAGC
>NZ_JBFUGN010000162.1:0-9181 GCF_056402895.1 Rhizobacter sp. P3_B12
GCCTTGCTGCGCGAGCACCCGCAGCGCCTGATCGTCGTCGCGGTCGCGAACCCGCGCGAGCGCATCGTGCCGCAGGCCGGCTCGACGCTCGCCACCTACCACGCCAGCCAGCGCTACGGCGCCGGCAGCGAGGCCCGCGCGGTGCTCGAGGCGATCGAGCGCGAGCACGGGCTGCGCGAGCTCGCCGCCTGGCCGATCAGCGCGCTGCGCGTGCACTGCGTGGTGCTGGAGATCGCGCCCGGTGCCGAGCGCGACCAGGTGCTGGCCGCACTGGCGCGCGATCCGCGCGTCGAGCTGGCGCAGCCGCTGCAGGATTTCGACACGCTGAGCCTGCCGGACGCGGTGCATGCGCCGGCCGGCGCGGCCTACAACGATCCGTACGTCGACCTGCAGAGCGGTTTCGTCGAGCTCGATGCGGCCGACGCGCACCAGCGCGCGCGCGGGCAGGGCGTGCGCATCGCGCTGATCGACACCGGCGTCGACACCACCCACCCGGACCTGCAGGGCCGCATCGCGGCGACGCGCGACTTCGTCGACGGCAGCGCGGCGCGCTTCGACGCCGACCGCCACGGCACCGAGGTGGCCGGCGTGATCGCCGCGGTCGCGAACAACCGGCAAGGCATCGTCGGCATCGCGCCGCAGGCCACGCTGTCGGTCTACAAGGCCTGCTGGCAGCGCGTGGCAGCCGACGGCGGTGCGCGCTGCAACTCGTTCACGCTCGCGCAGGCGCTGGGCGCGAGCATCGACGACGGCGCCCGCATCATCAACCTGAGCCTGGGCGGGCCCGACGACCCGCTGCTCACGCGGCTGGTGTCCCATGCGCTGGGCCGCGGCCGCATCGTGATCGGCGCGATGCCGCCGGACGGCCGGCCGCACGGCTTCCCGACCGGCATCGCCGGCGTGATCGCGGTCGACAGCAGCGGCCCCGGCCGCGCGATGCAGGGCGTGCCCGATGCGGTGCTGCGCGCGCCCGGCCGCGACATCCTGACGCTCGAACCTGGCGGCCGCTACGACTACAGCTCCGGCTCGTCGCTCGCGGCCGCGCATGCGAGCGCGGTCGCCGCGCTGCTGCTCGAGGCCGCGCCGTCGCAGGATGCCGCCGCGGTGCGCACCGCGCTCGAACGCAGCCGCAGCGGGGCTTCGATCAATGCCTGCGAAGCGCTTGCAACTCTTTTCGCTCCCACCCGCACACACCGACAGGAGCAGGACGGTCGTGGACCGTGCGCTTCGAGCCGCAGGCCGACGGGCCTGCCTGTCGAACCGGTCGATGAAAGACCAAGAGGAGCGATGCAATGACGATGACACGCAAGGGATTCCTGGGAGCCGCCGCCGGCAGCACGGTGATGCTGTTCCTGCAGGCCTGCGGCGGCGGTGGCAGCGATGGCAGCCCGGCGCCCGCGCCGGGGCCGGCCCCCGCCCCGGCGCCCGGTCCGGCCCCGCAGAGCTGCGGCTCGTCCGGCGGTGCGATCGCCGGCAACCATGGCCATGTGCTGGTCATCGCGACCGCCGACCTCGACTCGACCACCGACAAGACCTACAACATCACGGGCACCGCGTCGCACGCCCACAGCGTGACCTTCACGCCGGCGCAGCTGCAGGCGCTGAAGGCCGGGCAGGCGGTGAGCGTGACCTCGACCCTCGGCGCCCAGCACGACCACGAAGTCACGGCCAGCTGCGTATGAGCTGGCGGCGCACGGTGGCCGCCGCGCTGCTCGCGGCGGGTGGGATCGGTGCGCTGCCGGCCTTCGCGGTCGAGGTCGGCCAGYCGGCGCCCGACGTCGAGCTGCCGGCCGCGGTGGACGCCGCGCCGAAGTTGTCGGCGCTGAAGGGCAAGCTGGTCTACGTCGACTTCTGGGCCTCGTGGTGCGGGCCGTGCCGGCAGTCGTTCCCGTGGATGAACGAGATGCAGGCGAAGTACGGCGCGAAGGGGCTGCAGATCGTCGCGATCAACCTCGATGCGAAGCGGGCCGATGCCGATGCGTTCCTCGCGCAGCTGCCGGCGCGCTTCGGCCTCGCGTTCGATGCCGCCGGTGCCTCGGCCAAGCGCTTCGGCGTGAAGGGCATGCCGACCTCGGTGCTGATCGGCCGCAACGGCGAGGTGCTGATGGTGCACCAGGGCTTCCGCGACGACGAGCGGCAGGCGCTGGAGGCGAAGCTCGCCGCGGCGCTCGCGACCCCGTAGTTCTCTCTTCAATTCAAGGATCTTCGATGCGACCGATGCTTCGGGCAGCCGGCTGCCTGTGCCTGGCCGTGCTCGGCGGCTGTGCCGCCTGGGCACCGCCGCAGCCGTGGGAGAAGGGCCAGCTCGCGCGGCCCGAGATGACGATGGCCGGCGATGCGCTCGGCGAGCGCTATGCGCAGCACATCTATGCGAGCAAAGAGGCCGCTTCGGGTGGCTACGGCGTCGGCGGAGGTGGCTGTGGATGTAACTGACGCACGCGGCGCCCTGGTGCTGGCCGCGCTGGCCCTGCCCGGCGTCTGGGCCGGCAGCGCGCAGGCACAGGGCGCGCCGGAGCACGGCCTGGTCGCGCTGAAGCACCTGCACTACGAGGACTCGCAGCCCGGCCTGCACCGCATCACCGTCGATTCGCCGTCGTTCTACCTGCTGGCGCCGCTCGGCCCGCGCTGGTCGGTGGAGGGCACGGCGGTGCTGGATTCGCTGTCGGGTGCGACGCCGCGCTGGCAGAGCGCGGTCTCCAGCGCCTCGACGATGCACGAGACGCGCCGCGCCGGCGACGTGCGGGTCACGCACTACCTGGACCGCGCGTCGTATTCCATCGGCGCGAGCGTCTCGCGCGAGCACGACTACGACTCCGATGCGCTGTCGCTCAACGGCTCGTGGGCCAGCGACGACAACAACACGACCTGGCATGCCGGCATCGGCGGCAACCGCGACCGCATCCACCCGACCGATGGCGGCAACCTCGGCATCGACCGCCGCGAGCGCAGCGGCACCGACGTGATCGTCGGCGTCACGCAGGCGGTGTCGGCGGTCGACCTGGTGCAGATCGACGTGAGCCACAGCCTCGGGCACGGCTACTTCGACGACCCGTACAAGGACTTCGATTTCCGCCCCGACCGGCGCCGCCAGGCGACGCTGCTGGCGCGCTGGAACCACCACGTCGCCGACCTCGGCGCGACGCTGCGCAGCAGCTGGCGCGCCTACCGCGACAGCTACGGCGTGCGCGCCCACACGCTGCAGGCCGAGTGGGTGCAGCCGCTCGGCGGGCAGTTCGCGCTGACGCCGCTGCTGCGGTACCACACGCAGGGGGCGGCCGACTTCTACGCCAGGGCGCAGGTCGATGCGAATGGCGCGCCGGTGTTCCCGGCGCTGTCGCCGGGGCAGCTGAACTCGGGCGACCAGCGGCTGTCGGCCTTCGGCGCGTTCACGCTGGGGCTGAAGGCCGAGTACAAGCTCGACGCGCTGTGGACCGTCGACGCGAAGGTCGAGGCCTACGAGCAGCGCGGCAGCTGGCGCGCCGGCGGCGACGGGTCGCCGAACCTCGAGCCGTTCCGCGCGCGCTCGGTGCAGCTCGGCGTGAGCCGGCAGTTTTGACGGAGACCCTGCGATGAAGAACCTGTTGTTCAGGGCGTTGTGGCTGATGGCCGCGCTGCTGCCGTTGCGGGCGGCCGCTGCGGCCGACGATTTCCTCGACCCCGAGGCCGCGTTCCGGCTGAGCGTGCAGGCGCAGGACGCACGGCACGTCGCGATGCACTTCGCGATCGCGCCGGGCTACTACCTGTACCGCGAACGCCTGGGCGTGCAGGCCGCGCCGGCCACGGCGGCGGGCGCGGCGGTGGCGATCCCGCGCGGCAAGACCAAGTTCGACCCGACCTTCCAGAAGGAGGTCGAGATCTTCCACGACGAGCTCACGATGGTGTTGCCCATCGCCGCCGATGCGCCGCCGTTCCGCCTCACCGTGGGCCACCAGGGCTGCGCCGAGAAAGGCCTGTGCTACCCGCCGGCTTCGCACGCGTTCGACCTGAAGCCGGCTGCCGGCGGATGGACCGTGGCGGCGGTGGCCGACGTGGATGCCACGGCTGCGCCTGCCGCGCCGGCCGCACCCGTTGCGACGCCCACTGCACCTGCCGCACCGGAGACCGGCCGCTTCGCCAGCGCGCTGCAATCGCGCAGCCTGCTGACGGTGGCCGGCGTGTTCCTGCTGGCCGGCGTGCTGCTGTCGTTCACGCCCTGCGTGCTGCCGATGCTGCCGATCCTGTCGTCGATCATCGTCGGGCAGCGCGGCACGGTCTCGCGCTGGCGCGGCTTCTCGCTGGCGCTCGCGTACTCGCTCGGCATGGCGCTCATCTACACCGCGTTCGGCATGACGGCCGGCCTGCTCGGCGAAGGGCTGGCCGCCGCGCTGCAGAACGCCTGGGTGCTGGGCGCGTTCGCGCTGCTGCTGGCCGGGCTGTCGCTGTCGATGTTCGGTGTCTACGAGCTGCAGCTGCCGAACGCGCTGCAGAGCAAGCTGAGCGAGGTGTCGGGCCGGCTGCAGGGCGGGCAATACCTCGGCGTGTTCGTGATGGGCGGCCTGTCGGCGCTGATCGTCGGCCCCTGCGTCGCGGCGCCGCTGGCCGGTGCGCTGGTCTACATCAGCCGCACGCACGACGTGTGGCTGGGCGGCATCGCGCTGTTCGCGCTCGCATCGGGC
Organism: Rhizobacter sp. P3_B12; assembly: GCF_056402895.1. Lineage (NCBI taxonomy): Bacteria > Pseudomonadati > Pseudomonadota > Betaproteobacteria > Burkholderiales > Sphaerotilaceae > Rhizobacter > Rhizobacter sp. P3_B12. The sequence goes on from NZ_JBFUGN010000162.1 coordinate 4,656, forward strand.
ATGAGCGTGCCGCTGCTGCTGGTCGGCGTGTCGGCCGGCTCGCTGCTGCCGCGCGCCGGCGGGTGGATGGACCGCGTCAAGCACTTCTTCGGCGTGATGCTGCTGGCGGTGGCGCTGTGGATGGTGTCGCCGGTGCTGCCGTCGTGGGGGCTGATGCTCGGTGCCGCGGCACTGCTGCTGGCGAGCGCGGTGTACCTCGGCGCGTTCGAAGGCGGCACCGCGTCGCCGGGGCGTGCGGCGACGCGTGGCGTCGGCCTGCTGCTGGCGGTGCTCGCGGTGCTGCAACTGGCCGGCATCGCGTCCGGCGGGCGCGACCTGCTGCAGCCCTTGCAGCACCTCGCTGGTTCGGGCCCGGCCGGCGGCACGCGCGAGGCGGCGCTGCCGTTCCAGCCGGTGGCCGACCTGGCGGCGCTCGATGCCGCGGTGCGCACGTCGACGAAACCGGTGATGGTCGACCTGTATGCCGACTGGTGCGTCGCCTGCAAGGAGTTCGAGTCGTTGACCTTCACCGACGCCGCGGTGCGCGAGCGGCTGGCCGGCATGACGCTGCTGCGGGTCGACGTGACGGCCAACAATGCGCAGGACAAGGCCTTGATGCGCAGGTACGGCCTGTTCGGGCCGCCGGCGCTGCTGTTCTTCCCGCCGGGCGGCGAGGAGCGCAGCGAGGCGCGGGTGGTGGGCTTCCTCGACGCGGCGAGCTTCCGGGAGCACCTCGGCGAGCACCTCGACCCGCGGCGCTGATTTCGCGCCGCTGCACGCCGGTTCGCCGGTGAGGCCGGCTTCTTTCATGTGCTCAACAAAATGAACACATGAACACACATCCAGCCGCCCCGACATCCGCGCCGACCCACGTTGCCATCACGCTGCGTGAGCTGCGCGAGCCCCACCCCACCGAGATGCGCTCGTGGCGCAGCGCGTCGATGACCGTCACCGAGCGACCCGGCACCACCTGCCACTTCGTCGTGCTGCCCGACGGACGCCTGTTCAGGATGCCGGTGCTGCCGCCGGCGCGGCTGAACTGAGGTGCTGCTCTCCGCCTGAACTCACGCCACGGCGAAATACAGCTGCCGCTCCGACAGCGGGCCACCGGCCGCCGTGCCGACCGTCAGGCTCACCCGCTGCAGCCACGCACCGCGCGGCCCGTGTGGTGCCGCGACGCGGCGGCTTCGCACGAACACCGTGCGGCCGTCGATCGCGCCGCTCCATTCGCCCAGCGTCTGCGCCGAAGCCGGATGCGACCGCAAGGCCTTCAGGCGGAAGCGCTCGACGAAGGCGCGCAGGTCCGCCTCCGACCGGATGGCGTCGAACTCCGGCGGGACGGCCCACCCAGCGTCCAGCATCCTCGGGCGCTCAGTGCAGGAAGCGGCCGTCCGAGCCGAGCATCGTCATCTCCACCATGTGGCCGCCGTTGTGGGTCTCGGGGCTGAACGTCACGTGGTAGCCGCCCGCATCCCAGTCGTGCATCGTCTCCAGCGCGCTGATCAGCTTGGCGCGCGTCGGTGCTGGCCCGGTGCGGCGCAGCGCCTCGGTCATCGCCTTCGCGGCGATGAAGCCTTCCATCGAATGGAAGCTGCGCGTCGGCACGCCGGCCTTGCGCATCGCCTGCGCGTACTCGCGCTGGACAGGGCTCGCCTCCGCCCACGGGAACGGCACCACCTCCGAGACCTGCAGGCCGGCGCCGGCGCTGCCCAGCTCGTCGGCCAGCGACTTRCCGCCGACATGCGACAGGCTGACGAACTGGCCCTTGAAGCCGCCTTTGCGCATCTCCTTGATCAGCGCTGCGCACGAGGCGTAGGAGCTGACCAGCACCACCGCATCGGGGTGCGCTGCCAGCAGGGCCTTCGCGGGTGCCGCCACGTCGGTGCTGTCGCGCTCGATGGTCGCTACCGTGCCCAGGGCGAGCTTGCGCTTCTTGCCGGCCTGGGCCACGGCGTCCATGCCGGCGGTGCCGAAGGCATCGCTCTGGTGGAACACCGCGAGGTGCGTCAGGTTGGTGATGCTCAGCTGCTCGACGATGTGGTCGGCCTCCTCGGCATAGCCGGCGCGCAGGTTGAAGACGTAGCGGTTGAACGGCTCGCGCAGCGCGGCGGCGCCCGAGGCCGGTGCGAACAGCGGCACCTGCGCGGCGGTGAGCACCGGCAGCGCCGCCAGCGTGGTCGAGGTGCCGATGTAGCCGAACAGCGCGAGCACGCCGTCCTTCTCGATCAGCTCGTGCGTGTTCTGCACGGTGCGCGCCGGGTCGTAGGCGTCGTCCCTGGTGCGCAGCTCGATCTTGCGGCCGTGCACGCCGCCGGCTTCGTTGACGGACTGGAAGTAGGTGCGCGCGCCGAGGTTGAACTCGGTGGCCAGCTGCGACGAGGGCCCGCTGAACGGCGCCGACTGGCCGAGCAGGATGGTGTTGCCCACCAGCTCGCGCTCGGCGGCCTGGCTGCCGAGGCTGAACGAGACGGCGATGGCGAACAGGGCGAGGCGCCGGCGGATGGGTGCTGCTTGCATGATCGGAATGGGGTGTCGGTTCACTGGACGATGCGGCCGTTGGTGCCGAAGATGCCGAAGTTCACGTAGTGCGAGCCGCCGCGCCCTCGCGTGCCGAAGTCCAGCACGTAGCCGCCCAGGTCGAGCGGGGGCGAGCTGCGCAAGGTCGCGGTGATGGCCTCGGGCGTGATGCGCTGCGTCTTCTCCAGCGACATGACGAGCGCCTTCGCGGCGATGAAGCCTTCCATCGAGCGGGCCGACAGGTCCGGGCTCGGCGTCGCGGCCTGCAGGGCCAGGTACTCGCGCACGATCGACAGGCTCGGCTGCGACGTCTGCGGCAGCACGATCGAGAAGGCGTAGCCGCGGGCGCGTTGCGTGCCCAGCGCCTTCAGCAGCGCATCGGTGTCGATGATCGACATGCCGTACAGCAGCGCATGGCCGCCGGCGACCTCGTAGCGGCGCGTGAACTCGATGGCGGCCGCGGTGGTGGCGCCCAGCACGACCACCTCGGGCGCGGCCGCGATCATCTGGTCGACCGCGCTGCCCACCTCGATCGTGTTGCGCGGGTAGCCGGCACGCACGACCAGCGTCATGCCGAAGCGGCCCGCGGCGTCCTGCGCGCCGGCCAGCACGTCCTTGCCCAAGCCGTCGTCCTGGTAGACCAGGCCGACGCGGCGGATGCCCAGGTGCGACAGCTGGCCCAGCAGCCGGTTCACCTCGTCGCGGTAGCTCGCCTTGACGACCAGCATGCCGTCGGCGCTGGCCACCGAGGCGGCGCCGGAGATCGCGCCGACCATGCCGACATGCGTGCGCACCAGCACGCCGTCGGCCGCCAGCGCCTCGAGGTTGGTGGTGCCGATGGTGCCCAGCAGGGCGACCGGCGACTCCTTCTCGATCAGCTCCTTGACGAGACGGACCGTCTGGTCGGGCTTCTGCGCGTCATCGCGCGTCACGAAGCGGATGCGCTGGCCCTTGATGCCGCCGCGCGCATTCACCGCATCGAACCAGAGCTGCGCCCCGGCGTGCACGGCCTTGCCGGTGACGGCCTGCGGGCCGCTGAACGGCGCCACCTGGCCGACGACGATGTCGGCCAGGGCCGCCTGCGACAGCAGCAGCGCGGCCAGGCCGGCGGCGCGCATCAGCAGGGAAGCCGGCGGGCGATGGGAAGACTGCATCGGGGGGAACCTCGGGCGGGCTGGAAACGAGCCGCGAATGTAGGGAACCCCTGGCCGGTCCGCATGACCGCGCGTCGACCACGCCCTGATCGATGAATGCAGGCGCCGCAAGCGTGACCGAGGTCACGTCAAGAAGCTGCTCCCTCGCCGTCACCCGGGCGCCAGCGCGCGCCGGTACTGGATGGCCTCGGCCAGGTCGGCGTTCGCTATGGCCTCACGGCCTGCCGAGTCGGCGATGCTGCGTGCCACCCGCAGCACGCGGTGAAAGCTGCGTGCCGACCAGCCGAGCCGGCTCGACACCGCGCGCAGGAAGGCCGCGCCGGCCGTGTCGAGCGCGCAATGCAGGTCGAGCGCATCGCCGGCCAGCTGCGCGTTGCGGCAGCCCTGGCGCGCCAGCGCGCGCTGCTGTGCGGCCAGGACGCGCTCGCAGATCCGCTCGCTCGGCTCGCCGTCGGGGGCGGCGGCCAGGGCCTCGGCCGGCAGCGCCGGCACCTCGACCTGCAGGTCGATGCGGTCGAGCAGCGGGCCGCTGATGCGCGCCTGGTAGCGCAGCACCAGGTCGGGTGAGCAGCGGCACGCGCGCTGCGGGTTGCCCAGGTGGCCGCAGGGGCACGGGTTCATCGCCGCGATCAGCTGGAACTGCGCCGGGAAATCGGCCTGCCGCGCCGCGCGCGAGATCGTGATGCGGCCGGTCTCCATCGGCTCGCGCAGCGCCTCGAGCGCGGCGCGCGGGAACTCGGGCAGCTCGTCGAGGAACAGCACGCCGTGGTGCGCGAGCGAGATCTCGCCCGGCCGCGGCGGCGACCCGCCGCCCACCAGCGCCACCGCCGACGCGCCGTGGTGCGGGCTGCGCAGCACCCGCTGCCGCCAGCGCTC
>NZ_JBFUGN010000163.1:0-9100 GCF_056402895.1 Rhizobacter sp. P3_B12
GCTGCGTGCTGAGCGGCAGGTGCATCGCGAGCATCGTGCCGACGGCGAACTTCGCGGCGAACAGGCCCACCAGCAGCGCGAGCGGCAGCCAGCTGCCCGGCACCAGCAGGCGCTGCGCCGAGGCCGACCACGCGATGCCGCGCCAGCCGCCGGCGGCGCGCATCGTCAGCAGCGATTTCGCCGCTCCGGCGGCCCACGCGAGGATCACGCCGGCGGTCCAGCCGAAGCTCGCGGCGAGGCTGGCCAGCGAGAGGATCGCCATCGCCGATGGCAGCAGCGTGGCGCGCTGCAGCGTCATCTGGCGCGGCAGCGTCTGCCACAGGCCAAGCGCGACCAGGCCGGCGAGCAGGGCCCAGGCCCACAGCGGGGCGTGTTGGACGATGGCGAGGAACATGGGGTGTCTCCGTGGCGGGGTGGGTCGATGGCCGCACTGTGCCGGCGCGGTGCGGCGCGGCCCAGCGCATTGCGACGAAGCGGCGCCTGCCGGCGCGAACGACAGGCCGCGCGGCGTGAAGGGGCGACGGAGAGAAGGGGGGCGGCCGCGGCCGCCGGTATAGTCAGCGCCGCCCAAGCGTCCAACGGAGACCCGCATGTCCTCTTCCACCCCGCTGTCGCGCGCCGCCGCCGGCCTGTCGCTGCTGGCCGTGACGGCGTTGCTCGGCTGCAGTTCGCCGATGCCCGTGTGGACGCCCGCTGGCGGGCCGCCGATGCCGCCGGCCAGGCGGCCGACCCCGGCCGTGCCGGCACCGACACCCGCGCCGGTGGCCGAGGCGCCGCAGCCCGCGCCCTACAACGACGCGGTGGCGGCGCGCTTCCCCGAGCCGGCGGTCGAGTTCCGCACGCCGGCGTTCCAGCCCGGCCACCCCGGCTTCACGACCAATGCCGAGCTGCAGGCGGTGCTGCGCGAGATCGTGCACGGCGGCGGCAACGCGACGCTGCTGCCGCTGGGCAGTTCGCAGTCGGGCGTGCCGCTCGAGGCGATCCTCTTCACCCGCAACCCCGACATGTCGCCCGCCGCCGTGCTGAAGAGCGGCCGGCCGACGGTGCTGCTGGTCGGCCAGCAGCATGGCGACGAGCCGGCCGGCAGCGAGGCGCTGATCGTGCTCGCGCGCGAGCTGGCCGGCGGCAGCCTGCAGGACCTGCTGGAGCGCATCAACGTCGTGATCCTGCCGCGCGCCAACCCGGACGGCGCGCAGGCGCAGCGGCGCGTCACTGCGAGCGGCATCGACGCCAACCGCGACCACCTGCTGCTGCGYACGCCCGAGGCGCAGGCCCAGGCCCGGCTGGTGCGTGATTTCCAGCCGGTGCTGGTGGTCGATTCGCACGAGTACACGGTGGTCGGCCGCTTCCTCGAGAAGTTCGGCGCGGTGCAGCGCTTCGATGCGCTGGTGCAGTACGCGACCACCGCGAACCTGCCGGAGTTCATCACGAAGGCCTCGGAGGAATGGTTCCGCCAGCCGATGCTCGCGAGCCTGAAGCAGCAGGGGCTCAGTTCCGAGTGGTACTACACGACCTCGGTCGACGTGAACGACAAGAAGATCTCGATGGGCGGCACCCAGCCGGACACCGGCCGCAACGTCAACGGGCTGAAGAACGCCGTCAGCATCCTGATCGAGACGCGCGGCGTCGGCATCGGCCGGCTGCACCTGAAGCGGCGCGTGCAGACGCACGTGGTCGCGGTCGGCAGCTTCCTGCGCAGCGCGGCCGACCGCTCGGCCGACCTGGTGAAGCTGCGCCAGTACGTGGATGCCGACGTGGCCTCGAAGGCCTGCCAGGGCGAGGCGCTGGTCGAGGCCGGCCCGACCCCCAGCGAGTACACGCTGCAGATGCTCGACCCGGCGACCGGTGCCGACAAGGCGCTGGTGGTGAACTGGGATTCGGCGCTCGAGCTGCAGCCGCTGAAGACCCGCCCGCGCGCCTGCGGCTACTGGCTGGCCGCCGACCAGGGCGATGCGGTGATGCGGCTGCGCACGTTGGGTGTGCGGGTCGAGCAGGTGGCCGCGATGGGCGTGATGCAGGGTGAAACCTATGCCGAGACCAGCCGCGAGAGCGGTGCGCGCCAGGACGTGCGCGGCACCATCGCCGACGGCGGCGCGGTGGTGCACGTGCAGGTGCAACTGAGGCCGTCGCTGATGGACGTGCCGATCGGCAGCTACTACGTGCCGCTGAGCCAGCCGCTCGCCAACCTGGTGATCGCGGCGCTGGAGCCGGACACGCAGAACAGCTTCTTCGCGAACGGGATCATCGGCAACGTGGCGAGCGAGGCGCGGGTGACCGCCGTGCCGGGCGTGAAGCTGAACGTTCTCCCGTAGCCCGGATGCCAATCCGGGGATCGTGACCGTGGGAATCCCGGATTGGCATCCGGGCTACGGCTCAGCGTCGCTTGCCGCCACCGAGCAGGCTGCCGAGTACGCCGCGGATCAGTTCGCGGCCGACGCTGGTGCCGATGGTGCGCACCGCCGACTTCGCCATCGTCTGCGCCAGTCCGTCGTGCTTGCCGCCGCGCGGGYCGGTGGTGCCGAACAGCACGTCGTTGAGCATGCCACCCCAGCCGGGCCCGGCTTCGGCCGGCTGCTGGCCGCCGGTCGGTGTGGGCATCGGGGTGGAGGAAGTGGATGACGGTGCCGACGACGGGGCAGGGCGCCCCGCATCGGCGCTCGCCACGCCGCGCCCCTTCAGCTTCTCGTACGCCGATTCCCGGTCGATCGCCTTCTCGTAGACGCCCGCCACCAGCGAACTCGCCACCAGCGCCTTGCGCTGCTCCGGCGTGATCGGCCCGATCTGGCTGCCCGGCGGCAGCACGAACACGCGCTGCGTGACGCTCGGCCGGCCCTTTTCGTCGAGCAGGCTGACCAGCGCCTCGCCGACCGCGAGCTCGGTGATCGCCGTCTCGATGTCGAGCCCGGGGTTCGCGCGCATCGTGCTCGCGGCCGACTTGACGGCCTTCTGGTCGCGCGGCGTGAAGGCGCGCAGGGCATGCTGCACCCGGTTGCCGAGCTGGGCCAGCACGGTGTCGGGGATGTCGAGCGGGTTCTGCGTCACGAAGTACACGCCCACGCCCTTGCTGCGCACCAGCCGCACGACGAGCTCGATGCGCTCGACCAGAGCCGCCGGCGCATCCTTGAACAGCAGGTGCGCCTCGTCGAAGAAGAACACCAGCTTCGGCTGCTCCAGGTCGCCCACTTCGGGCAGTTGCTCGAACAGCTCGGACAGCATCCACAGCAGGAAGGTCGCGTACAGGCGCGGCGCGTTCATCAGCTTGTCGGCGCTCAGCACGTTGACGATGCCCCGGCCTTCGACGGTCTGCATGAAATCGGCGATGTTCAGCATCGGCTCGCCGAAGAAGCTGTCGCCCCCCTGCTCGTCGATCTGCAGCAGCCCGCGCTGGATCGCGCCGACGCTGGCGGCGCTGACGTTGCCATATTCGGTGGTGAACTGGCTCGCGTTCTCGCCGACGTGCTGCAGCATCGCGCGCAGGTCTTTCAGGTCGAGCAGCAGCAGCCCGTTGTCGTCGGCGATCTTGAACACCAGGTTCAGCACGCCGGCCTGCGTTTCATTCAGCGCCAGCATGCGCGCCAGCAGCAGCGGGCCCATGTCGCTGACGGTGGCGCGCACCGGGTGGCCCTGCTCGCCGAACACGTCCCACAGCGTCGCGGGGCAGGCGGCCGACGCCGGCGCGTCCAGGCCACGCTCCTTCAGGAGGGCGGCCAGCTTGTCGCTGACCTTGCCGGCCTGCGTGATGCCGGTCAGGTCGCCCTTGACGTCGGCCATGAACACCGGAACGCCCAGTTTGCTGAAATTCTCGGCCAGCGTCTGCAGCGTGATCGTCTTGCCGGTGCCCGTGGCGCCGGTGATCAGGCCATGGCGGTTGGCCAGTGCCGGCAGCAGGAAACACTCGGCCTTGTCGTGCTTGGCGATCAGGATCGGCTCGGCCATGGAGGTCTCCGGTGGGCGGACAAGTAAAATTGCAGTCTATCCAAGAACATTGCCCACCCGGCTGCCGGCGTGGGCCCTCAGAGGAGCCTTCATGGCCGGACATTCGAAATGGGCCAACATCCAGCACCGCAAGGGGCGTCAGGATGAAAAGCGCGGCAAGATCTGGACGCGCGTGATCCGCGAGATCATGGTCGCCGCACGCCAGGGCGGCGGCGATGTCAAGGAAAATCCGCGCCTGCGGCTGGCGGTCGAGAAGGCCAAGGCCGCCAACATGCCGGCCGACACCGTCAAGAAGAACATCGACAAGGCCACCGGCAACCTCGAAGGCGTCAGCTACGAGGAAATCCGCTACGAGGGCTACGGCATCGGCGGTGCCGCGGTGATCGTCGACTGCATGACCGACAACCGGGTGCGCACCGTCGCCGAGATCCGCCATGCCTTCAGCAAGTACGGCGGCAACCTCGGCACCGAGGGCTCGGTGGCCTTCCAGTTCAAGCACTGCGGCCAGTTCGTGTTCGCCCCCGGCACCAGCGAGGACAAGGTGATGGAAGTCGCCCTCGAGGCCGGCGCCGAGGACGTGGTGACCGACGACGACGGCGCGATCGAGGTGCTGTGCGCGCCGGCCGATTTCGAGGCAGTCAAGGCGGCGCTCGAGGGCGCGGGCCTGAAGCCCGACGTGGCCGAGGTCACGATGCGCGCCGAGAACACCATCGAGTTGAGCGGCGAGGATGCGCAGCGCATGCAGAAGCTGCTCGACGTGATCGAAGACCTGGACGACACGCAGGATGTCTTCCACAACGCCGTTCTGGGCGAATGAGAGTGAACGCATGAAAGTTCTGGTGATCGGTTCCGGCGGACGCGAGCACGCGATGGCCTGGAAGCTCGCGCAATCGTCGAAGGTGCAGGTGGTTTACGTCGCGCCGGGCAACGGGGGGACCGCGCTCGACGCGCGGCTGAAGAATGTCGCGATCACCGACGTGAAGGCGCTGGCCGACTTCGCGGTGGCCGAGAAGATCGCGCTGACGGTGGTCGGCCCCGAGGGGCCGCTGGCGGCCGGCGTGGTCGACGAATTCCGTGCGCGCGGCCTGCGCGTGTTCGGCCCGACGCAGGCGGCCGCGCAGCTCGAGAGCTCGAAGGCGTTCGCGAAGGATTTCATGCAGCGCCACGGCATCCCGACCGCGCTGTACGCCACCTTCGACGACCCGAAGGCGGCGCATGCGCACGTCGACAAGCACGGCGCGCCGATCGTGATCAAGGCCGATGGCCTGGCGGCCGGCAAGGGCGTGGTGGTCGCGATGACGGCGGCCGAGGCGCACGAGGCGATCGACTGGATCCTCGGCGCCGTTGCCGGTGATGGCAAGAACAACCGCCTCGGCGTGCAGCACAACGCCGGCGTCGCGCGCGTCGTGATCGAGGAGTTCCTGCAGGGCGAGGAAGCCAGCTTCATCGTGATGTGCGACGGCAAGAACGTGCTGCCGCTCGCCACCAGCCAGGACCACAAGCGGCTGCAGGACGCCGACGTCGGCCCGAACACCGGCGGCATGGGCGCGTACTCGCCGGCACCGGTCGTCACGCCGAACGTGCATGCCACGGTGATGCACGAGATCATCCTGCCGACCATCGCCGGCATGGCGCGCGACGGCGTGCCGTTCACCGGCTTCCTGTACGCCGGACTGATGATCGACGACGAAGGCGCGCCGAAGACGATCGAGTTCAACACCCGGCTGGGCGACCCGGAGACGCAGCCGATCATGATGCGGCTCAAGAGCGACCTGTTCGACGTGATGATGGCCGCGACCGACGGCACGCTCGACCAGGTCGAGCTGCAATGGGACCGGCGCGTGGCACTCGGCGTCGTGATGGCGGCCGGCGGCTACCCGCTGGACCCGCGCAAGGGCGACGCCATCACCGGGCTGCCGGCCGAGCAGCCGGATGCGATGGTGTTCCATGCCGGCACCGCGCCGGCGCAGGGCGGCGTCGTGACCTCGGGCGGGCGCGTGCTGTGCGTCACCGCGCTCGGCGATTCGGCCAAGATGGCGCAACAGCGTGCCTATGAAGCGCTGCAGGGCATCCACTTCGACGGCATGCAGTTCCGGCGCGACATCGGTCACAGAGCCATCAAGCGATGAGTCGGCCGGGTGTGTGGTTGCGCGCCACGCGGGCGCTGATGGTGATGTCGCTCGCGGGATCGGGAGCGGTGGCCTCGGCCCAGGCAGAAGGGGAGGGTCTGCGCCTCAAGGGTCCGGCGGCCGTTCGTGCCGAAGGCTCCGGGTTGAGTGCGCCGGGTTTCGGTGCGGCCGTGGCTTCGTTGCAAGACACGATGCTGCGCGAGAGCAGCAGCAGGGTGCAGTTCTTCTACGTCGAAGCGGTCGGCACTGCCGAGGTGCCGAATGCGTTCAAGGCCAGCCGGGACGGCAATGCGGGACGAGGGCTCCAGCTCGGTATGGTGGCATTCTCGAGGGAAGTGCCGCCCGGTCGCATGATCGTGTCGCTGGTGGGACGGGTGGCCTATGGTGCCCCGATCGAGGCGATGCTCAATTCGTCGACCATGTACAAGGCGTCTCGCCGGATGGCATTCACGCCCGAAGCGGGTCGTTCCTACCTCGTCAAGGGCGAGTTGAGCGCCGCTCGCCAGGAGGTCTGGCTCGAGGACGACGGCGGAGAACGTGTGGGAACGGTGATCGAGCCCGGCGAGGACAAGCAATCATGAATTCACCTGTCGAGACCGGCGCAGTCCGCGAGTATCTGCTGGGCCTGCAGTCGCGCATCATCGGCGCGATGGAGGCCGAAGGCGGCGATGCCTTCATCACCGACCACTGGGTGCGCGAACCCGGTGGCAAGCTCGAGGGCGAGGGTCTCTCGCGCCTGGTGGAAGAGGGGGCGCTGCTCGAACGCGGCGGCTGCAGCTTCTCGCACGTGAAGGGCAAGGTGCTGCCGCCGTCGGCGACGCAGCACCGGCCCGAGCTGGCCGGGGCGCCGTTCGAGGCGATGGGCGTCTCGCTGGTCTTCCACCCGCGCAACCCGTTCGTGCCGACCGTGCACATGAATGTGCGGATGCTGGCCGCGCTGCCCGCCGGCGGCGCGCCGGTCACCTGGTTCGGCGGCGGCATGGACCTGACGCCGTACTACGGCTTCGAAGCCGATGCGCAGCATTTCCACCGCACCAACCGCGATGCGCTCGCGCCCTTCGGCGACGACAAGTACCCGCGCTTCAAGCAGTGGTGCGACGAGTATTTCTTCCTGAAGCACCGCAACGAGCCGCGCGGCATCGGCGGCGTGTTCTTCGACGATTTCTCCGAGCTCGGCTTCGAGCGCAGCTTCGAGATGCTGCGCGCGGTCGGCGATGCGTTCATCCCGGCCTACCTGCCGATCGTGCAGCGCCGCAAGGCCGAGGCCTGGGGCGAGCGTGAGCGCGATTTCCAGGCCTACCGGCGCGGCCGCTATGTCGAGTTCAACCTGGTGTTCGACCGCGGCACGCTGTTCGGGCTGCAGTCGGGCGGGCGCACCGAGTCGATCCTGATGTCGATGCCGCCGCTGGTGAARTGGCGCTACAACTGGTCGCCCGCGGCCGGCACGCCCGAGGCGCGGCTGTACAGCGACTTCCTGCGCCCGCGCGCGTGGACCGAAGAGAACCCCGCTTGAAACGCATTGCGCTGTTCGGCGGCAGCTTCGATCCGGTGCACGCGGCGCATGTGGCGCTGGCGCGTGTGGCGTTGTCGCAACTCGAACTCGACGAATTGCGCTGGGTTCCGGCCGGCCGCCAGTGGCAGAAACACCGCGACCTGACGCCCGCCGTGCACCGCGAGGCGATGGTGCGGCTGGCGATCGCCGGCGAGCCGCGCTTCTCGCTCGAGGGTTGCGAGCTGCGCCGCAGCGGCGCGAGCTACACCTTCGACACCGTGCGCGAACTGCAGGCCGCCGAGCCGGGCGTCGAGTGGTTCCTGGTGATCGGCCAGGACCAGTACGCCGGGCTGCACAGCTGGCTGCGCTGGCAGGACCTGCTGCAACGCGTCACGCTGGCGGTCGCGAACCGGCCCGGCGTGACGATGGCGGCGAGCCGCGAGGTGCAGGCGCAGCCGCACCGGGCGGTGTCGCTGCCGATGATGGACGTGTCGTCGACCGACATCCGTGCCCGCGTGGCCCGGGGACTTGCGGTCGACGATCTGGTGCCCGCCCCCGTGGCGCGCTATATTGCCCAATACGCCCTATACAGAGGCGATCTCAGGAGTTGAATGGACATCCGAAAACTGCAGCGCGCCATCGTCGATGGTCTGGAAGACGTGAAGGCACAGAACATCCTGGTCTTCAACACCGAGCATCTCTCGCCGCTCTTCGAGCGCGTGATCATCGCTTCGGGCACCTCGAACCGCCAGACCAAGGCCCTCGCAGCCAGCGTGCGTGATGCGGTGAAATCGGGCGGCTTCCCGGTGTTGCGCACCGAGGGCGAGGACAACGGCGAATGGATCATCGTCGACTGCGGTGCCGCCGTCGTCCACGTGATGCAACCGTCGATCCGCGAGTACTACCACCTCGAGGAGATCTGGGGCGACAAGCCCGTCAAGCTCAAGGTGGACACGGCGCCGGTCCGGCTCGTGAAGGCCGAGGAGCCGGCGAAGAAGGAACCCGCGAAGAAGGAACCCGCGAAGAAGGCGCCGGCGAAGAAGGCGGCTTCGGGCAAGGCGCCGGCCAGGACGACATCCGCCAGGACGGCGCCGGCCAAGGCTCCCGCCAAGGCACCGGCCAGGAAGGTCGCGGCGAAGCCCGTTGCGGCCCGGCCGGCCGCGGCGAAGAAGGCCCCGGCCCGCAAGGCGGCACCAGCCAAGTCCGGCAGCGTGACCCGCACGGTCGGCGTGAAGAGTGCTGCGCCGGCGAAGAAGGCAGCGGCCAAGGCGGCACCGGCCAAGGTGCCGGCGAAGAAGGTGGCCGCCAAGCCGGTCGCGGCCCGGAAGGCCCCGGCAAGAACGGCTCCGGCGAAAGCGGCCCCGGCGAAGAAGGCTCCGGCCAAGAAGGCCCCGGCGAAGAAGACCGCCTCGCGCGCGTGAAGCTGTTGCTGGTCGCCGTCGGCCAGCGCCAGCCGGCCTGGGCCGAGACGGCCTATGACGACTTCGCGAAGCGCTTTCCGCCGGAGATGCGCCTCGAGTTGAAGGCCGTCAAGGCCGAGACC
>NZ_JBFUGN010000164.1:0-9086 GCF_056402895.1 Rhizobacter sp. P3_B12
GCCTACAACCAGCGCAATGCGAAGAAGGCCAGGGACGACGCCGAGAAGGCCGGCTACAAGGGTGAGCCGGTGCGCGTGCTGACGAGCCGCCAGTACGACTTCCACTACAACATGGCGCTGCTGATGGCCGAACAGCTCAAGCGCGCCGGCTTCAAGGTCGAGCTCAACGTCGTCGACTGGGCGACGCTGGTGCAGCGCCGCAACGACTCGAAGCTGTGGGACCTCTACGTCACCCACTCCGGCCAGTTCCCCGAGCCGATGCTGTCGCCGCCGCAACTCGGCGAAGGCGCGCCGGGCTGGTGGAGCTCGCCGGCCAAGCAGGCGGCGCTGGCGGCCTTCAACCAGGAAACCGATGCGGCGAGGCGCGGCGCGCTGTGGGGCAAGGTGCAGCAGGTGGTGTACGACGAGGTGCCGTACATCAACGTCGGCCGCTTCAACGGGCTCGCGGCACGCAGCCTGGCGCTCGACGGCTACGTGCCGTCGACCTGGCCGTTCTTCTGGAACGCGCGCATCAAGTAAATCCCTTAGGCAGCCGATGCACCGCTACCTCCTCTCCCGCCTCGCCGGCATGCTGGCGGTGCTCGCCATCGTCGCGGTGATGGTGTTCGTGCTGACGCGCGCCGCGTCGGGCGACCCGATCTCGGTGCTGCTGGGCGACCAGGCCACCGCCGAGGACATCGCCCGCGTGCAGAAGGACTACGGCCTCGACAAGCCGCTACCGGTGCAGTTCGCGTACTGGCTCGGCGAGGTGCTGCACGGCAACCTCGGCCAGTCGATCTTTTTGCAGCGCCCGGTCACGCAGGCGCTGTGGGAACGCGCCGAGCCGACCACGCTGCTCGCGCTGATGGCGGTGGCGATCGCGGCGCTGATCGGCATCCCGTGCGGCATCGTCTCGGCGGTGTACCGCGGGCGCTGGCTCGACCAGGTCGTCACCGGCGCCGCGATGCTGGGCGCCAGCATCCCGAGCTTCTGGTTCGGCATCGTGCTGATCCAGCTGTTCGCGGTGTCGCTCGGCTGGTTCCCGGTGTCGGGCTATGGCGCGCCCGATGCACCACTCGCCGAACGCATCCATGCGCTGATGCTGCCGTCGCTGGTGCTGGGCGTGCTGAACTCGGCGCTGATCATCCGCTTCACGCGCGCGTCGATGCTCGACGTGCTGGGCGAGGACTACGTGCGCACCGCGCGCTCGAAGGGCCTCGGCGAAGGCACGGTGGTGCTGAAGCACGCGCTGCGCAACGCGCTGGTGCCGGTCGTCACGGTGCTGGGCCTGACGGTCGCGCTGATGATCGGCGGCGCGGTCGTCACCGAAACCGTGTTCGGCCTGCCCGGCATCGGCAACCTGGTGGTCAACGCGGTGCTGCGGCGCGACTACCCGGTGATCCAGGGCGCGCTGCTGGTGATCGCGGCGATCTACGTGCTGATCAATTTCGCGATCGACCTGCTGTACGTGGCCGTCGATCCCCGGGTGAAACTGTGAGGATGTCGAAGTGAGAATGCCGCGCCTCCTTCGACAACTGATGCACCGCCGCATCGTGATGGTCTCGGCCGCGCTGCTGCTGGTCATCGCAGTGCTGGCGCTCGGCGCACCGTGGTTCGCGTCGTTCGACCCGAACGACACCGCGGTGCTCGACCGCCTGAAGGCGCCGAGCGCCGCCCACCTGCTCGGCACCGACGAGCTCGGCCGCGACCTGTACGCGCGCATCGTGCACGGCGCGCGCTACTCGCTCGCGATCGCCGCGCTGACCGCCCTCGGCTCGGTGCTCGCCGGCACGCTGCTCGGCCTGGTGGCCGGCTTCTTCCGCCGGCTCGACACGCCGCTGATGCGGGTGGTCGACGCGATGATGTCCTTCCCCGACATCCTGCTCGCGATCGCGCTGGTCGCGATCCTCGGGCCCTCGCTGCTGAACGTGGTGCTGGCGCTGGTGCTGGTCTACACGCCGCGCGTCGCGCGCGTGGTGCGGGCCTCGACGCTGGTGGTGCGCGAGCTGCTGTTCGTCGAGGCGGTGCGGGCGCTCGGCGTGCGCACCTCGCGCATCCTGTGGCGCCACATCCTGCCGAACCTGCTGTCGCCGATCCTGGTGCAGGTGTCGTTCATCTTCGCGTACGCGATCCTGGCCGAGGCCGGGCTGTCGTTCCTCGGCGTCGGCGTGCCGCCCGAGATCCCCACCTGGGGCACGATGGTCGCCGGCAGCCAGCAGTACGCCGATCGCGCCTTCTGGGTCGTGCTGTTCCCCGGCCTCGCGATCATCCTGACGGCGCTGTCGCTGCAGATCCTCGGCGACGGCGTGCGCGACCTGCTCGACCCCAAGCTGAAGAAGACGCTGTGATGACCACGAACCGCCTCACCGTGACGGGCCTCAGCACCTGCTTCCCGACCGAAGACGGCCTGGTGCGCTCGGTGGCCGACGTCAGCTTCGGCATCGCGCCCGGCAAGACCACCGCGATCGTCGGCGAATCGGGCTCGGGCAAGTCGGTCACCAGCCTGACGCTGATGCGGCTGCTGCCGAAGACCGCGCGCGCGCAGGTGGCCGGCAGCGCGCGCTTCGTCACGCGGGCCGGTGCCGAGGTCGACCTGCTGACGCTGCCCGATGCGCCGATGCGCGCGCTGCGCGGCAACGAGCTGGCGATGATCTTCCAGGAGCCGATGACCAGCCTGAACCCGGTGTTCACGGTCGGCGAGCAGATCGCCGAGAGCGTGCGGCTGCACAAGCGGCTGGACCGCAGCACCGCGCTCGCGCACGCGAAGCGCATGCTGGATCTCGTGGAGATCCCCGCTGCCGCGCAGCGCCTGCACGAGTACCCGCACCAGCTGTCGGGCGGCATGCGCCAGCGCGTGATGATCGCGCTGGCCATGGCCTGCGACCCGACCCTGCTGATCGCCGACGAGCCGACCACCGCGCTCGACGTGACGATCCAGGCGCAGATCCTGGTGCTGATGCGCCGGCTGCAGGCCGAGACCGGCATGAGCATCCTGTTCATCACGCACAACCTCGGCGTGGTCGCGCACCATGCGGACGACGTGGTCGTGATGTACGCCGGCCGCGTCGTCGAGTCGGCGCCGGTGYGGCCGCTGTTCGCCTCGCCCGCGCACCCGTACACGCAGGGGCTGCTGGCCTGCCTGCCGGGCAAGGCGCACGCGGCAGGGCAGCCTCGGCCGACGCGCTGGTTCGCGATCCGCGGCCAGGTGTCGAGCCCGCTCTCGCCACCGCCGGGCTGCGCGTTCGAGCCGCGCTGCGACCAGGCGATCCCGGCCTGCGCGCAGGCGGTGCCGCCGCTCGCGGACACTGGTGAATCGCGACAGGCGCGCTGCATCCGCGTGCCGTCGCTGGAAAGGAATGCGGCATGAGCGATGCAGCCACCCCGCTGATCGAGGTGCGGAACCTGAAGCGCTATTTCGGCAGCAGCGACAAACCGGTGCGCGCCGTCGACGACGTGTCGTTCGCGATCCGCGCCGGCGAGACGCTGGGCCTGGTCGGCGAATCCGGCTCGGGCAAGAGCACGATCGGCCGCACCGTGCTGCGCCTGATCGAGCGCACCGCCGGCCAGGTGCTGTACCGCGGCGACGACCTCGGCGCGCTGTCGGCCGAGCGCATGCGCCGCCTGCGCAGCAAGCTGCAGATCATCTTCCAGGACCCGTACGCGAGCCTGAATCCGAAGATGCGCATCAGCGCGATCCTCGACGAGGCGCTGTCCACGCACGGGCTCGCGAAGGGCCGGCGCAAGGAGCGCATCGCCGAGCTGCTCGACCTGGTCGGGCTGCGGCCGGAGCATGCGAGCCGCTTCCCGCACGAGTTCTCCGGCGGCCAGCGGCAGCGCATCGGCATCGCGCGGGCGCTGGCGGTGGAGCCGGAGTTCATCGTCGCCGACGAGCCGCTGTCGGCGCTCGACGTGTCGATCCAGGCGCAGGTGATCAACCTGCTGGCCGAGCTGCGCGAGCGGCTGTCGCTGACGATGCTGTTCATCTCGCACGACCTCGACGTGGTCGAATACCTGTGCGACCGCGTGGTGGTGCTGTACCTGGGCCGCGTGATGGAGGTGTCGACGACGGCCGAGCTGTTCGCGCGGCCGCTGCACCCGTACACGCAGGCGCTGCTGGCCGCGAGCCCGAAGCCCGACCCGCTGGACAAGACCGAGATCATCCCGCTGAAGGGCGACATCCCGAGCCCGATGAACCCGCCGTCGGGCTGCGTGTTCCGCACGCGCTGCCCGAAGGCGATCGATGCGTGCGCGCAGACCATTCCGCCGCTGGAAGAGAAGGCGCCGGGGCGATTCTCCGCGTGCATCCTGTGAAGCTGAATCACTCCCCTCCCGTTCACCCTGAGCAGGGACCGAGCTTGTCGAGGGCCCGTGTCGAAGGGCTGCCTCCGAAGCGACTCGACCAGGGCTTCGACAGGCTCAGCCCGGCCCTTCGACAAGCTCAGGGCGAGCGGGAGCGGAGTCCATTCGCAAAGAGAGTCACCCCATGACCAACGACCTGATCGACCCGCTGCTGCAACCCGGCCTCAAGGGCTACCCGCTGACCGCTTCGCCGCGCCGCCGCAGCGAAGTGGCCGCCGCCGGCTGGAACGTGCTGGCCGGCGACCTGCCGCTGCCGCTCGCCGTGCTGAAGCGCGAGGCGCTGGAGCACAACATCGCGTGGATGCAGCAGCGCACGAAGGACTGGGGCATCGAACTCGCGCCGCACGGCAAGACGACGATGTCGCCGCAGCTGTTCCGCCGCCAGCTCGATGCCGGCGCCTGGGGCCTGACCTTCGCGACGGTGAACCAGCTCGCGATCGGCGTCGCCGCCGGTGCGCGCCGCACGCTGATCGCCAACCAGGTCGTGCACGACGCCGACCTCGCGGCGATCCAGGCGCTGCTGCGCGGTCATGCTGACCTGCGCATCGTGTTCCTGGTCGACTCGCTCGCGCAACTCGACCTGATCGAGGCCTGGGCGCTGGCCCACCCCGGTGCCCTGCCCTTCGAGGCGATGCTCGAAGTCGGCGTCGCCGGCGGCCGCAGCGGCGTGCGCACCGATGAAGAAGCCGCCACGCTCGCGCGCCGGATGCACGCGAGCCCGGCGCTGAAACTGGTCGGCATCGAGTGCTACGAAGGCCTCGGCGCCAAGGGCGAGATCGATGCCGACGTGCCGTATGCGAAGGCGCTGATGGACCGCGTCGAGGCGATCGCGAAGACCGCCGATGCCGAGGGCCTGTTCGATGCCGACGAGGTGCTGCTGTCGGCCGGCGGCTCGGCCATCTTCGACCTGGTGGCCGGCCGGCTCACGCCCTCGCTCGCGCGACCGGTGCGCGGCCTGCTGCGCTCCGGCTGCTACGTGACGCACGACCACGGCTTCTACAAGCGCATGGTGAACAGCGTCGAGGCGCGCCTGGGCTGCGGTTGCGGCGAGACGCTGCACCCCGCGATGGAGGTCTGGGCGATGGTGCAGTCGCGGCCGGAGCCGGGTCTCGCGATCCTCGCGGTCGGCAAGCGCGACATCTCGTTCGACCTGGCGCTGCCGGTACCGATCGCGCGTGCGGCGCGCGGTGCGCGGCAGACCTCGCCGGTGCCGGCGGGCTGGTCGATTACCGGGCTGAACGACCAGCATGCCTACCTGCGCTGGGCCGCGGATGACGAAGCCACCGCCCCCGCGGTCGGCGAACGCATCGGCCTGGGCATCTCGCACCCCTGCACCACCTTCGACAAATGGCACTGGATGCCGGTCGTCGAGAACGACTACCGCGTCAGCGACGCCGTGGCGATGCACTTCTGAATGGATGACCCACCCCCGAAGCGCCTTCGGCGCTCCCCCCTCAAGGGGGGCGCCGCCAGCGGCCCGGCAAAGCCGGTTCCGCGGCGGCCGCTTGATCGGCCGCTTCTTGGCATGGACGGCATGAGCGCAACAGAGACCTGAGATGACACGAACCTTGCTGGAGAACGTGGCCGCGGCGCGCGAAGGCGCACCCACCGCACGCCGCGCGATCCTCGACCTGATCCTCGACGACCCCGATCGCGTGCTCGAGGAAAGCTTCGAATCGCTGGCCGGACGCGCCGGCAGCTCGGTGCCCACCGTGATGCGCACCTGCCGCGACCTCGGCTTCGCCGGGCTGCGCGAGTTCAAGCTCGCGCTGGCCCATGCGCTGGCGCTCGGCGGCTCGCCGCTGCACCGCCGCGTCAACATCGAGGACAGCGCCGACGAGGTGGTCACAAAGATCTCGCGCAGCGCCGCCGCGTCGGTGGCCGGCGTGCGCGCGCAGCTCGACATGGCCGCGCTCGGCGCCGCCGTCGACGCGCTCGCGGTCGCGCGCCACGTCGACCTGTACGGCGCCGGCTCCACCTCGTGGTTCATGGCGCAGGACCTGCAGGCGCGGCTGTTCCGCCTCGGCCTGTCGGCCACCGCCTGGGCCGACTACCACCTGCAGCAGGTCGCGGCCGCAGCGCAGGACGAGCGCGGCGTCGTGATCGCGATCTCGCACGTCGGCGGCATGCCCTCGCTGCTCGATTCGGTCGACATCGCCCGCGCGCAGGGCGCGAAGGCGGTCTGCATCACGCGCCCCGGCACGCCGCTGGCCGAGCGCGCCGACATGCTGATCGCGCTGAGCGTGCCCGACGACGCGGTGATGCACGTCGGCATCGACGCCTACCTGACCCACCTGACGGTGATCGAGATCCTGACCGTGCTGGTCGCGCAGCGGCGCGGCGACCCGGCCGTGCAGCGGCTGCRCTACGTGCGCGAAGCACTGCAGCGCCACGGCATCGACGTGCGCACRCACCCGCTGCAGAGTTGGGATGGCGGCGGCGTGGGGAACAAGCCATGAGCGTGTTGGCCACCCTGTTCCAGAATGGGCTCGTGATCGACGGCTCCGGCACGCCCGGCTGGACCGGCGACGTGCTGATCGCCGGCGACCGCATCCTGCGCACCGGCACCGGGCTGCGCGATCGGCTGCCCGAGGGCCTCGCGCCCGAGGAGGTCGAGACCGTCGACTGCACCGGCCTCGCGATCGCGCCCGGCTTCATCGACGCCCACACGCACGACGACGCGATCGTGCTGCGCGATCCCGACGGCCTGCCGAAGCTGTCGCAGGGCATCACCACCGTGATCACCGGCAACTGCGGCATCTCGCTCGCACCCTACGTCACCGAGGCCGCGAAGGCGCCGCTGAACCTGCTGGGCGCCGGCTCGTTCCGCTACCCGACGATGGCCGCCTACCGCGATGCGGTGCAGGCCGCGCAACCGTCGCTGAACGTCGCCGCGCTGGTCGGCCACACGACGCTGCGCTTCGCCGCGGTGCCCGATCTCTCGAAGCCGGCCTCGGCCGACGAGCGCGCGCGCATGGCCGCGCTGCTCGAGGCCAGCATGGCGGAAGGCGCGCACGGGCTGTCGTCCGGGCTGTTCTACGAAGAGGCCTACCCGGCGCCGGCCGACGAGGTCACCGAGCTCGCGCGCATCGTCGCGCGCCACGGCGGCATCTACGCGACGCACCTGCGCAGCGAGATGGCGCAGATCATCGAGGCGCTGCACGAGGCCGGCGACACCGCGTTCGCGGCCGGCGTGCCGTTGGTGATCTCGCACCACAAGTGCGCCGGCCCGGCCAACTGGGGCCGCACCCGCGAGACGCTGCCGCTGATCGATGCGCTCGGCACGCGCCAGCCGGTCGCGATGGACGTGTACCCCTACGTGGCCGGCTCCACCGTGCTGCGCGAGGACCTGGTCGACGGCGTGATCGACGTGATGCTGACCTGGAGCGACGCGCACCCGGAGCACACCGGCCGGCTGCTGTCGGCGATCGCCGACGACTGGGGCGTCGACCAGAAGACCGCCTGCCGCCGGCTGCAGCCGGGCGGCGCCTGCTACTTCCAGATGAACGAGGACGACGTCGAGCGCGTGATCGCGCACCCGCGCACGATGATCGGCTCCGACGGCCTGCCGCACGACCGCCACCCGCACCCGCGGCTGTGGGGCGCGTTCCCGCGCGTGCTGGCGCGCTACTGGCGCGAGCGCCGGCTGTTCACGCTCGAGCAGGCGGTGCACAAGATGACCGGGCTGACCGCGCGCAATTTCCGCATCGCCGAGCGCGGCCTGCTGCGCCCGGGGATGATGGCCGACGTGGTGGTGTTCGACCCGGCGCGCATCGCCGACACCGCCACCTACGACACGCCGATCAGCGCCAGCATCGGGATTGCCTCGGTGCACGTGAACGGCGTGCGCGCCTATGCTGCCGGACCGGTGCCGCAGGTGTTGCAGCGCGCCGGGCGGATGTTGACGAGGGGAACATCGGATGTCGTCTGAACAGATGCTCGAGAAATCGCTGGACGTGCTGGCCATCGGTGAAGCCATGGCCGAGTTCAACCAGCAGCCCGACGGCCGCTACCTCGCCGGCTTCGGCGGCGACACCTCGAACTGCGCGATCGCGGCCGCCCGCATGGGCGCGCGCACCGGCTACCTGACGCAGCTCGGCGACGACCTGTTCGGCGAACAGCTGCTGTCGCTGTGGCGCAGCGAAGGCATCGCGACGCAGGGCGTGCACCGCGTCGCCGGCGCCGAGACCGGGCTCTACTTCGTGACGCATGGCGAGGGCGGCCACCGCTTCTCGTACCGCCGCGCCGGCAGCGCCGCGAGCCGCATGCGCCCCACCGACCTGCAGCCCGGCCTGGTGCAGGGCGCGCACTGGCTGCACTGTTCGGGCATCTCGCAGGCGATCAGCGCATCGGCCTGCGACGCGGTGTTCGAGGCCATCGCCCGCGCGCGCGGCGCCGGCACGCAGGTCAGCTACGACCTGAACTTCCGCCCGGCGCTGTGGCCCGCGGCCCGCGCACTCGCGATCGCGCGCGAGACGCTGGCGCACTGCGACCTGTTCTTCCCGAGCATCGACGAGATCGGCGCGCTGACCGGGCTGCTGCGGCACGACGACATCCTGCGCTGGTCGCACGACCAGGGCGCGAAGCGGGTCGCGCTGAAGCTCGGCGCATCGGGCTGCCTGGTGTCGGACGCGAACGGCGCGCGCCTGATCGCGCCGCACCCGGTGACGCCGGTCGACGCGACCGGTGCCGGCGACTGCTTTGCCGGCGCGCTGCTCGCGCGGCTGTCGGCCGGCGACACGCTGGAC
>NZ_JBFUGN010000165.1:0-9070 GCF_056402895.1 Rhizobacter sp. P3_B12
TCGGCGAGCTGCGTGTCGGCACGGCCGAGCCGCGGCCGCAGCGCACGCAGGAAGTCGCGCCCGGCCTGCGCATGGCCGAACTTCAGCAGCAGGTGCGCCGCCTGCGGCCGGCCGTGGCCCTTCAACAGGTTGCCCTGCAACTGCGCCAGCAGCGCGCGCTCGTCGGCGGTGATCGTGGCCAGCGAGAGGGTCTTGCTCAGGTCGACGACCGGGGGGGCCATGGTTGGTCCTGGTGAGGCAGCAACGACAGCGTGCCTTCACGCCGCGTTCACGGCATCCCCAAGTTCGCGGAAACCGAACCCCCCAGTTTGTCGATGTCAGGGCGTGTCAGCCGAGCGTCGCGAGCGCGGTGTAGTCCACCGCCTGCTGGCCGCGGCAGAAGCCGTACAGCTGCAGCCCCGACTGCCGCGCGATGTCGACGGCGAGCGAGGTCGGTGCCGAGATCGCGGCCAGCGTGCCGACCTGCAGCCGCGCGCACTTGCTCACCAGCTCGTAGCTGGCGCGGCTGGACATCACGACGAAGCCCGGTGCGCCGAGCCGGCCCGCCAGCGCGAGGCGGCCGAGCAGCTTGTCGAGCGCGTTGTGGCGGCCGACGTCCTCGGTCACGTCGAGCAGCTCGCCGGTGGGCGTGGCCCAGCCGGCCGCATGGCAGGCGCCGGTGACCGCGTTCAGCGCCTGCCGGGCCGGCAGCGCGGCGAACGCGCGCAGCACCACGTCGGCCGGGATCGGCGCGTGCTCGGGGACGCGCGCGGTGGGCATCAGGTCGAGCTGCGCCAGGCTGTCGATGCCGCACAGCCCGCAGCCGGTGCGGCCCTCGAGCGAGCGCTTGCGGTCCTTCAGGGCCGCGAACGCACGTGACGACACCGTCAGGTGCACCTCGCAGCCGCGCGCATGGGCCATCACCTCGATGTCGCGGCATTCGTCGCGGCCGGTGATCAGCCCTTCGGAGAGCGCGAAGCCGAGCCCGAAGGCCTCCAGGTCGGTCGGCGTGGCCATCATCACCGCGTGCGACAGCCCGTTGAAGACCAGCGCGACCGGCGACTCCACGGCCACGGTGTCGCGGCGCTCGCTGGCCTCCGCACCGACGTGGCGGCGCACCGACACCGCCTCGGTGGGCGGCAGGCTGTCGGGCAGGTCGCAGGTGTCGGGTTGGGGAAGGCTCATGTCAATCGGCGTGCGATGTCGGTGGCGAARGCCCGCCATTGTCCGGCCTCGTCGACCTGCAGGCGCACCCAGCCGGGGCCGACCGCGTCGCCGATGCGGGCATCGCTCATCCGCGTGTAGAGGCGGATCAGCACGCTGACGCGCACGCCCAGCCGCTTGGCCAGCCGCGTCAGCGAGACGCCGCGGCCGTCTTCGTCGAGCTCGAGCAACTCCGGCAGCGCACGCTCCTCGAGCGGCGCGGGTGCGTTTTCAGCTTCCTCAGGCGACGGCGGGTTCGACGACATCGCGCGCGTTTGCCACCGACCCGTCCTTCGGGCGCAGTGTCAGCACCACCGGGATCGACTTCGAGGTCGGCGTGCGGGCGCCGATCGCGAAGCTCTGCAGCGGCACCAGCGCGTTGGTCTCGGGGTAGTAGCTCGCGATGCAGCCGCGCGGGATGTCGTACTCGACCAGCAGGAACTTGTCGGCGGTGCGCCGTTCGTCATTGCCGGCGTCGCCGAAGTACACGCTCGTGATGTCGACCCAGTCGCCGGCCTTCATGCCGATTTCCTTCAGGTCGTCGCGGTTGATGAAGACCACGCGGCGGTGCCCGTAGACGCCACGGTAGCGGTCGTCCATGCCGTAGATCGTCGTGTTGTACTGGTCGTGCGAGCGCACCGTGGCCAGCGTCAGCACGACCGCATCGGTCTGCTGGCGGGCGCGGTGCACGGCGGTGTCGCGCGGCACCGGATGGGCGCTGAACTGCGCCTTGTTCGATGCGGTGACCCACACGCGCTCCGACGCGGTGTTGCGCAGCCGGAAGCCGCCCGGCTTCCTGATCTTCTCGTTGAAGCCGGCGAAGTCGTCGAACACCGCCTCGATCTTGTCGCGGATGCGGCTGTAGTCCTCGACCAGCCACAGCCACGGCGTCTTGCTGGAAGGCAGCGTGGCAGCCGCCAGCCGCGCGACGATCGCCGGCTCGGACAGCAGCATCGGCGAGGCCGGCGCGTTGATGCCCGACGACAGGTGCACCATGCTCATCGAGTCTTCGACCGTCACACCCTGCGTGCCGGCGGCCTGCAGGTCGAC
Organism: Rhizobacter sp. P3_B12; assembly: GCF_056402895.1. Lineage (NCBI taxonomy): Bacteria > Pseudomonadati > Pseudomonadota > Betaproteobacteria > Burkholderiales > Sphaerotilaceae > Rhizobacter > Rhizobacter sp. P3_B12. Next base: position 2,233 of record NZ_JBFUGN010000165.1, read on the forward strand.
CTCGGTGCGGCCCAGGCAGGGCAGCAGCAGCGCCTGGCGGCCGTGGATCACGTGGCTGCGGTTGAACTTGGTCGCGACGTGCACCGTCAGCTCGCAGCGGCGCAGCGCCTTCCAGGTGGCATGCGTGTCGGGCGTGGCCGACGCGAAGTTGCCGCCCATCGCGAAGAACACCTTGCCGCGGCCGTCGAGCATCGCCTCGATCGCGGCGACGGTGTCGAAGCCGTCGGCGCGCGGCGGCTCGAAATCGAACACCTCGCCCAGGCGGTCGAGGAAGGCCGGCGCCGGCTTCTCGTAGATGCCCATCGTGCGGTCGCCCTGCACGTTGCTGTGGCCGCGCACCGGGCAGGCGCCGGCACCGGGGCGGCCCAGGTTGCCGCGCATCAGCAGCAGGTTGGTGATCATCTGGATCGTCGCGACCGAATGCTGGTGCTGGGTGATGCCCATGCCCCAGCAGGCGATCACGCTCTTCGCGCCGGCGTACAGCTCGGCGGCCTGGCAGATCTGCGCTTGCGTGAGGCCGGATTCGGCCTCGATCGTTTCCCAGCTCTCGGCGCGCACGTCGGCCTCGAAGGCCTCGAAGCCGTGCGTGTGCTCGGCGATGAAGGCYACATCGAGCACGCGGGCGGCGCCGTCGCGCTGCGCGCGGTCGTCCAGCTCGAACACGTGCTTGCACATGCCCTTGACGAGCGCGAGGTCGCCGCCGATGCGCAGCTGGAAGTAATGCGAGCTGATCGGCGTCGAGCCGAGCGTGGTCATCTCGAGCGCGCTCTGCGGGTCGGCGAAGCGCTCGAGCCCGCGCTCGCGCAGCGGGTTGAAGCTGACGATCTTCGCGCCGCGCTTCGAGGCCTGGCGCAGCTCGCCGAGCATGCGCGGGTGGTTGGTGCCGGGGTTCTGGCCGAAGATGAGGATCGCATCGGCCTGCTCGAAGTCGTCGAGCGTGACCGTGCCCTTGCCGACGCCGATGGTCGGGCGCAGGCCCGAGCCGCTCGGCTCGTGGCACATGTTCGAGCAGTCGGGGAAGTTGTTCGTGCCGTACTCGCGCACGAACAGCTGGTAGAGAAAGGCCGCCTCGTTGGAGGTGCGGCCGGAGGTATAGAAGATCGCCTGGTTCGGGTCCGGCAGCGCGCGCAGCTCGCGCGCGATCATCGCGAACGCCTGGTCCCAGTCGATCGCCTGGTAGCGGTCGGAGGCCGCGTCATACACCATCGGGTGCGTGATGCGGCCCAGGTCTTCGAGGAAGAAGTCGGATTGCTCGGCGAACCACGAGACGGTGTGCGCGCCCAGCACCTCGGGCGTCGCGCGCTTGGACGTGGCCTCGGCGGCCACCGCCTTCACGCCGTTCTCGCAGAACTCGAAGGTCGAGGTGTGGTCGCGGTCGGGCCAGGCGCAGCCGGGGCAGTCGAAACCGTCCGGCTGGTTGGCCGACAGCATCGTCTTCGCGCCCTTGGCCGCGATGCCGTGCTGCAGCAGCTGGTGCGCCACGCTCTTCAGCGCGCCCCAGCCGCCGGCCGGACCCTTGTAGAACTCGATCTTCTGCTCTGCCATTTTTCTCGAACGCTCCCAATCAGGCAAACCAAACCCACCACGCCGACTTATCGGCGTGTTGGGTTGCTTCTACAGCTTCAGGCGAAGAACTTGCCGACGGTGAGCAAGGTCTTGTAGACGCCCCAGGCCAGCGGAATGCCCACTGCCGCCCAGGCCAGCGCGACCACGAAGGTCGGCGTGGTGCCGCCTGCGCCGGGGCCGCTGCCCACGTCGGCTGCAGCCGCGCGGTCATGCGCCAGGCGCTTCTCTTCGGCCAGCTCTTGATCGTTCATGAAGTGCTTGTCGGCCACCGGACGGATCGACAGGTTGGCGAGCAGGCCGATCACCAGCATGCCGACCAGGATGTACATCGTCTGGTTGTAGACCTGCTCGCGCGGGATGCCCAGGCCGAGCTGGTAGTCGCGCATGTAGTTCACGATCACCGGGCCCAGGATGCCGGCCGTGGCCCAGGCCGTCAGCAGGCGGCCGTGGATCGCGCCCACCATCTGCGTGCCGAACAGGTCGGCCAGGTAGGCCGGCACCGTCGCGAAGCCGCCGCCGTACATGCTCAGGATGATGCACACCGCACCGACGAACAGCAGCGTGCTGCCGGCCCCTGCGCTGCCCGGCAGGCTGGCGTACAGCACGCCGCCGAGCACGAAGAAGATCGTGTAGGTCAGCTTGCGGCCGAGCTTGTCCGAGATGCTGGCCCAGAAGAAGCGGCCACCGATGTTGAACAGGCTCAGCAGGGCCGTGAAGCCCGCCGCGATGCCGGCGATCGCCGCCTTCTGCGCGGTGTCGAGTTCGCCGATCTTCTTGGCCACGCCGATCAGGCTGCCGCCGAAGACTTCCTGGAGCATCGGGCTGGCCATGCCGATCACGCCGATGCCGGCGCTGACGTTCATGCACAGCACCAGCCAGACCAGCCAGAACTGCGGAATGCCCCACACCTTCTTCACGTGCACGTGGCGCTGCGTGATCATCGCGTTGGCGGTCTGCGCGACCGRCGGGGTCCAGCCTGCGGGCTTCCAGCCGCTCGGCGGCACGCGGTAGCCGAAGGCGCCGCCCAGCATGAAGACGAAGTACACCACCGCCATCACGATGAAGGTCTGCATCACGCCGACACCGGTGGGCGATGCGAAGTTCTTCATCAGTTCGGCCGCGAGTGGCGAACCGATCATCGCGCCGCCGCCGAAGCCCATGATGGCCATGCCGGTGGCCATGCCGCGGCGGTCGGGGAACCACTTGATCAGCGTCGACACCGGCGAGATGTAGCCGAGGCCGAGGCCGATGCCGCCGATGATGCCGGAGCCGAGGATCATCAGCCAGAACTGGTGCAGGTGGATGCCGAGCGCCGAGATCAGCATGCCGCCGCACCAGCAGAGCGCGCTGACGACGCCGGCCTTGCGCGGGCCGGCCCGTTCGAGCCAGCCGCCCCACAGCGCCGCCGAGCAGCCGAGGAACACGAAGAACAGGGTGTACATCCACCCGAGGGTGGAGACCTTCCAGTCGCAGGTGGTGGTGAACAATTCGGCGAAGAAGCCGACCTCAGGACCGCACTTGATGGCTTCCTTGATGCCCAGTGCCCTGGACAATGGCAACCAGAACACCGAGAAGCCATAGGCCATGCCGATGCACAGGTGGATCGCGAGGGCGGCCGGTGGGACGAGCCAACGATTGAAGCCAGGGCCTGCGATGGTGCGCTCTTTGTCGAGCAGACCAGCGGCAGGGGCTGGCGCGGATGCTGTCGAATCCGCCGTGGTTGTGGACATTCTTGCTCCCGGGTTTGTGAGTATCGGTATTCAAGATCCCGCCGGGCTCGCACGGGGCTTGATGCTGCAGTGACACGCAGGCTCCGACTGTAGGCAGGGGCCGGCGTGGCGGCAATATGATGCCGTGGACATAGGCCCGTGAACAAGCAATCGCTTACATGGGCAGGAAAACGATAAGGCCGTATTTCGTGAACAAAGTCACCATCAAGCCCCAGTGGTCGCTGAGCCGAGAGGGCAGCGGCACGCTGATGCCGCGGCTCATCGAACTGCTGCGCCTCGTGCAGCAGCACGGCAGCCTGGCGCGTGCCTGCGAGGTGAGCGGGTTGTCGTACCGCCATGCCTGGCAGATGGTGCGGCAGGGGCATGAGCTGTTCGGTGCGCCGCTGCTGCGCATGTCGCCGGGGCGCAACTCGACGCTGGCGCCGCTGGGCGAGAAGCTGGTGTGGGCCGACCACCGCATTGCGGCGCGGCTGACGCCGTTGTTCGAATCGATCGCCTCGGAGCTGGAGGCCGAGATCGCGCAGGCGATGGAGGAGCCGCCGGCGGTGTTGCGGCTGCATGCGAGCCACGGGTTCTCGATCGAGATCCTGCAGCAGCAGTTGCTGGCCGACGGCATGCAGCTCGAATGGAAGTACTGCACGGCCATCGAGGCGGTGTCGGCGGTGTCGAGCTGGCAGTGCGACGTGGCCGGCGTGCACGTGCCGCAGGGCGAGTTCGAGGCGGCGGGTGTCGCGCACTACCGGCCGTGGCTGCGGCCGGGCGAGCAGATGCTGATCGACGTGAGCACGCGGCGGCAGGGGCTGATGCTGCCGCGCGGCAATCCAATGCGAATCCAGGGGGTGGCCGACCTGGCGCGCGTGGAGGTGCGCTTCGTCAGCCGGGATCCGGGCTCGGGCACGCGGCTGCTGCTGGACCTGCTGCTGCAGCAGGCGGGGGTGGACCCTGCCGGGACGGTCGGTTATGCGCCGTGGGAGCGCACGCATGCGGCAGTGGCCGCGTACGTGGCGAGCGGCATGGCCGATGCGGGCTTCGGGGTCGAGACGGCGGCTCGGCGCTTCGAGCTGGATTTCATTCCGCTGCAGACGGAGCAGTACTTCCTGCTGTGCGACGAGGCCTTCTTCGACACGCCGGCGATGCAGCAGCTGATGGCGGTGCTGGGAAGCGACGAGTTCCGGGCGGCGGCGGACCTGCTGCCGGGGTATGACGCGCGGAACGCGGGGGGGGTGCATCGGCTGGAGGATGCGTTTCCCGGGTTGAGGTGAGTTCGGCCGCGCCGCTCAACACCAGCCGCTCTTGTTGGGGGGAAAAGATTGAAGTGATCGACGAGCATGCGAGCGTCCGCATGCTTCGTTGATTGCGTTCAGCAAGCGGGAACTGCGGCCGACTGATCCATCGCTTTCAGCCGCTCGCCGATCTGATCCGCCAGCCGCTGCACCGCGCGGCGATGCGCCGCGGCGATCGACGGCGCATCGGCACCCGCCGTCTCGTGCAGCCGACTCGTGCAGGCCAGCGTGCGCACCGGCGTCGCGACCGAGGCGGCCGACCAGGCCGCTTCGATCCAGGCCTCGCGGCCGAGCAGCGACTCGAAACGCTGCACCTCGATGCGCAGCCGCCAGCCGCTCGCCGCGCCGGGCTGCGTGCGTGCGTCAACCGCATTGAAGCGCTCGGCCAGCCTGGCCATCACCGCCGCCCTCAACTCATCGCGCAGCGGTGCGACCCAGCGCTCGCCTTCCAGCACGCGCAGGCTGTCGTCGCTGGCACGCAGCACCCATTGCGGTTGATCGACGGCGGCGGGCACCGTCACCGGGCCGAGCTCGATGACGAGCGGTGCGCCTGCGGTCGGTGCCGACGCTGCCGAAGCAGACGACGCCGCCGGCAGCAGGCTGTGGAAGCGCACCGGCGGCTGCGACGCGCAACCCGCCATCGCCAGCATCGCGATCAACGATGCCGCGATCCACGCCCTCATCGCCCGTTCTCCAGCGACGGCAGCGGCGGATCCGCCGGCTTGCCGCGCAGCAGCGATTCGGGATGGCGCTGCAGGTAGTCGGTCAGCACGCGCAGCGATTGCGCGGCCCGTTGCAAGTCGGTCATCGTCTGCTCCACGTTGCGTTGCACCGGCGCGTCCGGGTCGAGCAGGTTGCGGTCGAACTTGCCCAGCGATCCCTGCAACGCATCGAGCGTCTTGCGCACCTCGGCCAGCGACTGCTGCGCCTCGGGCGACAGCTTCGCGATCGCCTCGCGCGCCTGCGCCAGCGTCGCCCGCAGGTCGCGGCCGATGTCGTCGAACGGCACCTTGTTGATCTTCGCGACGATCTCGGCGATCTGCGGCTGCACGTCGGACAAGGTGCCCGGCACCGTCGGCACCTGCGGCACGCCGTCGGCCATCACCAGCGCAGCCGGACGGCTTTTCGGGATGAAATCCAGCGCCACGTACATCTGCCCCGTCAGCAGGTTGCCGGTGCGCAGCTGCGCACGCACGCCGTTCTCGACCAGCCGCTGGAACAGCCGCACGTTCCGCTCGGCCCGCTCCGCGCGGTCGCCTGCACGTCCACCGCCGCCCTCGACCAGCGCCCCGCGCACCGCGCCCAGCCGCAGCGGGTGCACGTCTGCCGTGACCTCCATCGGGTAGCGCTTGCGCTGCGCGTCGTAGCCCGGGCGGATGGCACGCACCTCGCCGATCTCGACACCGAGGAAATCGATCGGCGCACCCACCGACAGCCCGCGCACCGATTGGTCGAACACGAACTTCAGCCGCATCGGCGGGCCGTCCGGCGGCGCGATCGCCGCCTTGCGGTTGCTGAACAGCCAGAAGCGCGTGCCGGCGGCCGCCTCGGCCTCGTCCTTCGCGTTCGGCGTCGCGAGCTCGGAGTGCTCGAACGCGACCCCACCGGCGATCACGGACGTGAGCGCCTGCGTGTCCACCGTCAGCCCGCTCGCGTTCAGCGTGAAGTCGAACCCGCTCGCGTTCCAGAAGCGCGAGCGGTTGTTGACCAGCCGCTCGTACGGCGCCTCGACGAAGATCTGCACCAGCAACTCGTCCTTCTCGGCATCGAGCGTGTAGCCGACGACGCGGCCCACGCGCGTGCGGCGGTAGAAGATCGGCGAGCCGACGTCCAGCGAACCCAGGTCGGGCGCGCGCAGCACGAAGCTGCGGCCCGGCTCGCCGCGCAGCACGAAGGGCGGCACCTCGAGCCCGACGAACGATTTGCGGTCTTCGGTGGACACGCCGGCATCGGCGCCGATGTAGGCACCCGACACCAACGTCGCCAGGCCGCTGATGCCGCCGACGCCGATGCGCGGCCGCACGACCCAGAAGTTGCTGTCTTCCACCGCCAGCGCCGCGGCCGAGCGCGCCAGCCGCACCGAGGCGATCACGCGCTTGCGGTCCTCGCTGAGCGACACCGCATCGACGCGGCCGACCACCACCTCCTTGTAGCGCACCTCGGTCTTGCCAGCCTCCAGCCCTTCGGCAGTGCGGAACTCGATCGTGATGTGCGGACCCGCCTGCAGCAGGCTGTTGACCACCAGCGACACGCCCACCG
>NZ_JBFUGN010000166.1:0-9000 GCF_056402895.1 Rhizobacter sp. P3_B12
GTGAGCCAGCAGTGCCACCTGCGGATACGTCGTCGAGTTCGCATGCGCCTTCATGTTCATGAACGGCACCATGCGCTGAACCCAATCGGTAAACCGCAACGCCCAGGGCCACAGGTCAAGAATCGTGACCGGTGCGAACAGAATGACGAGCAATGGCAGTGCCACGGGGACCATGAGCAACGGGCTCAAAGTACCTCGAAGCGAGAACACCGGAATGGTCGCTGGCACCTCGACCGGTGGCTTGGTCTCCTCAAAAGAGGGGGGAAGCATGGCCGGCCTCATGCGGCCACCCGCATTCCTTCTAGGTTAACGTCGGCAGCCATGCTTCTGAACGCTTTGGCGAACTTCGCATCCTCCGCATTACCTGATGCCGCCCCTGCAATTCGAGCGTTGAGCCGGTTGATGCCATCAGCGAACTTATTGAGCACCGCCTTGGCCGCCTCAACGTCACTGACCGTGAGTTTTCCTTCTTGAATCTTCTTCGAGAGCTTGCCTAGTTCGGCGAAGAATTGATCGGCTGATCCTGTCGGCGTTCCAACGGCATCCCAGCCGTCCGGGTCCTTGAACTTGACCGCAAATGTTTCGATGAATGAGTAGTCGATGGAAGCCACTTTCAGACCACCTTTCTAAAGTTGGTATCGATGAAKAGTCGGAGAATGAGTAGTTGACCGCCAAGGGCTACGCTGGTGCCATACATCGCGGAGAAGGTCAGGAACGCGAATCCGACGCGGCTATGTGTAGTCATACCTTTTGCGAATGAAGGGTCCCCGGGAAGAGCCATGAAGAAGTAGACGCCACCAAGCATCAACGGCACGCCTACGAGCGACAGCAGCAGGTATTGCCTGAACCTCATTCCTCCTCGTGCCCGGCTGCGTGCCAGCAGCCGCGGGTAGTTCACGAAGCTCTGCCACAGCCACACCAGCGAAGCAATGGGAATTACCGTTAGCGTGAGGCAGTGAGTCAGCAAGGCGGCTTGGGAATAGGTGGTCGAAGCCGCATGCGCATTCATAGGTATGAACGGCATCAGGTGCTGCATCCACAAGGTAAATCGACGCAGCCAGGGCCACAGATCAAGAATGTTGTCAGTCGCGAACAGCGCCACGAAAACTGGCACCGCCATGGGGATCAACAGCAGCGGACTCAAGCTGCCTGACAAGCTGAAAACCGGAACGGTCGGCGGCATCTCGACTGGGGGTTTTGTCGGCTCAAAGGAGGGGGGTGGCATAGACGTCCTCATGCGGGCACCCGCATTCTGAAATTGATCTGGAAATAGTCATTTTTTGGAACCACCGACGCCGCGATCTGTTGATCCAGCTGAATCGCTAGCAGCACACCTCGCCAATAGAGCGTGCACTCCTTCTGTGTAGCGAATTCCTCGCGACCCGACCCCACGAAACGAAAATAGACGTCTCGCTCTTTATCAATCGTCCAATCAGGCTCGAATGTCATCTTCAAGAATCGCCTATCAATCGCCTTGATGCTGTACTTCTCAACGTCTTCCAGAGAAATAAATTCGTTGACGAAAGCCATATTCAATGCCCAATGTTGCGATTCATATTTATTTTCAGATTACCTTGCCTTCAAGATGAACCGTACATCACATCCGATCGCAGCACGTACTTCATCCCCCGCCCGACCTCCGCCCCTTCATGCCACGTGTCATGAATGAAGAGCAGCCCGCATCCCTGYTGCGGCACCACCTTGAAGTCCCGGAAGTCCGTCTCCCCGCCTTCGAAGCCGTGATTCAGGTAGACCAGCAGCGTCAGCCTGCTGGTCATTCCGCCCTCGGACCACGGCCCGTCCTTGTGCATCTTGAAGCGCTGCCCGGGCGAGTACTTGTAGAAGCGCAGTTCCTTCGGCAACCCCATGGCAGCTTCGCCATCCAGGTGCGGCAGCGGCAACGCCGCCAACCGCCCCCACAACAACGCGATCCACGACGGCGCCTCGAACTGCGCACGCTCGTTGTTCCGCACATTGCGCATCAGCTGCTGGCCTGCCGCAGTCCGCACCGATGCCGCGTCGAACCCACGCTGCTCCGCCAGTTCGATCAGCGCCGCACACTCGTCGCTCGACAACAAGCCCGGCACCGAGAACACGCGCTCCGAATGAGGCACCCATTGCCGCGGTGATGCGGGCACACCAGCAAGCGCCTCACCGATCACGATGTCCGACATGTCTTCTTCCTTCTCCCTTTGACCGCGCCAGTCTAGTCACGCCGCGCCGCAAAGTCCTCAACTGCGCGCACCCACTGATGGGGGACATCAACGAGCCAGATGACGGTATGAGCACTCTGTATGGAACGAGTGCGCGGATGCGCTACTGCAAGCCGCGCGTCCGCGCACAACGATCTACTTCACTTCATCGTCGTCCGGCGCTTCCACGCAGACGCTGATGTCGCACAGGCCGCATTCGCAACGCACCTCCAGCACCGGAAGCGCATCCGGCACGCCGGTCTGGCGTTCACTCACCGTCACCACTCCATCGCACGCGGGGCATCGTCGCTCTGCCATGCCCGCCTGCGCGCCGTGCGAGTGGGCCGCATCCAGCGCGGTGCCCTTCGCCTGCAGGAACAGCTCGTCCGCTCGCCGTTCAATCCAGCGCTCGAGCGCCTTCATCGCGACCACGAACCCCACCACCGACACCACTATCGCAACACCCAACCAATCGTTCATTTGCCGTCCTTTGCCAACACCGGGTTGCACTGCAGAGTGGTGTTGAGCGAAGCAGCTTAGAAATCAACTGTGCAGGAGATATGCAGTTGCGCGGTCTTTCAACCCGTTGATGGCCGCGATCGCCGATCTCGGTCTGGCAGCCCTGCGGCGGCACCATGCTCAGACCCACCCGGCTGTTCCCCCTTCGATGGCCGAAGACGCTTCGAAGCGAAATCCCACGTGCGCTCATCCCGCTTCGGGCATCGGGGCGCATACAGCTTGGCCCACGCCCAGGGATCGTTGGAGTACTCGATGCGCCCTCGCCTCGTGTTCAAGAGATACCCGGTTCGCTCCGCGACAACCTCCTGGGTTTGCAGATCGATGGCCTTCAGCGTGCCTCCGGCCACCCAGTGCTCGCGATCGTCGAGCGTGGAGATGTCATCCCACGTCAAACCATAGCGCGCCGTGAACGCGTCGATGGCTTTGCGTTCCAGCTTGAACTCGTAGATCCCAAAGCCGGGGTCCCTGCCGCTGCCTTTCGCCATGTACTGCTCTCTCTCGACCCGTGTCCGCTGTCTCACGAACGCGAGGGCGGCCGTGTACCGATACCGCTTCCCGTCGCTCGGGTCCACGGCCTCGACGAAGCGGTAGCCAGTCGCGTATTGCCTTGCCTCCGGCCGATCCAGCCCGCCACCGCTGGACGCACGCAGAAGAATCTTGATGCAATCCTCGCCGCTGCAATCCCTGCCATAGGGATCCTCCGAAAACTGCTCGGCGTCCACGATCACCGGACGCCACTTCATCCAGACGATGCCATCGACATCCTCGACGACACGGTTGACCTTGTCTCCAGCGGTCTTGCAACGCTTCTGGAAATGCGCCATGGCGGCCTCGAGTCTCGCGTTCGATTGGTCGAGCCACCGATTGCGCTCGGCAAAGTGCGTCGCCACCGGATATGCGAATGCGGCCATGACCCCGGCCGCGACGCCCCACTGCATCCAGTGGCGCTTCGGGAACCACGACACGACGATCGCGACGGCCACTGCAATGATCCAGTACAGCGGCCCGAGGACTTTGAGGGTGACGCCGAACGATGTCGCGTCGAGTGGCGTTACGAGGTCCATCTTCGAACCCTCGCGCCGTCATCTGCCGCCAGACTCGCCCGGCCCGGTGGGCGTGGGCTGGATCAGCTCCTCGTCGGCCTGCCGACACAGCCCCAGGCGACAGGCACACAGCCCGCAATCACAGTTCACGTCGACCATCCGCATCGCCGCGCTGCAGTCGTGCGCGGCGGCCGCCACGCTCACGCGGCTTCGGCATGCGGGGCAGCACCGCCGGTTCAAGCCCAGGTAGGCGCCCTGCAGGTGCGAGCGGGCCAGGCTGAAGGCCAGCCCCTTGGCCTGCAGGTAGACCTCCTCGGCGCGCCGTTCGGCACACCGCGCGATGGCGTTCATCACGAACGTCATCGCCATCACCACGACCAGGGCAACCAACAACGACAGCGCCGCCGCAATCTGCGTCCAGTTCTCCATAACCGTCTCCTTTTTCGACACCGGGTTGCACTGCTCGATGGCGTCGAGGAACCAGTCTAGAAATCAACTGTGCAGAATGTTTGCACGGGTTACGCATGGCATCTTTACAGCCACACCCCTGCTATCGTTGGGTCTACCCGGGGCAGGGCAAACTGCGCGCCCCCCTTGATGGAGATTCGAATGGAACATCGCAGACTCGGCTCGAGCGGCTTCAAGGTCCCCGTGCTCAGCCTCGGCACCGGCACCTTCGGCGGCGGTGGCGAATTCTTCGGCGCCTGGGGCAAGACCGATGCCGACGGCGCACGCCGCCTGCTCGACATCTGCCTCGAGGCCGGCCTGAACATGTTCGACAGCGCCGACGTGTACTCCGCGGGCGCGGCCGAGCAGGTGCTCGGCCAGGCGATCGCCGGCCGGCGCGACAAGGTGATCCTCTCGACGAAAGCCACCTTCCGCCTCGGCAGCGGGCCGAACGACGTCGGCTCGTCGCGCCACCACCTGCTCGATGCGGTGCACGCTTCGCTGAAGCGGCTCGGCACCGACTACATCGACCTGTTCCAGCTGCACGGCTTCGATGCGCAGACGCCGGTCGAAGAGACGCTGCGCACGCTCGATGACCTGGTGCGCGCCGGCAAGATCCGCTACCTCGGCGTGTCGAACTTCTCCGGCTGGCACCTGATGAAGTCGCTGGCCGCATCGGAGCGCCTGGGCATCTCGCGCTACGTCGCGCACCAGGCCTACTACTCGCTGATCGGCCGCGACTACGAATGGGAGCTGATGCCGCTTGCGCTCGACCAGGGCGTGGGCGCGGTGGTGTGGAGCCCGCTCGGCTGGGGCCGCCTCACCGGCAAGATCCGCCGCGGCACCGGGCTGCCGGCGCAGAGCCGCCTGCACAAGACCGCCGAGTTCGGCCCGCCGGTGCCCGACGAGCAGTTGTTCCGCGTGATGGACGCGATCGACGCCGTCGCGAAGGAAACCGGCAAGAGCGTGGCGCAGATCGCACTGAACTGGCTGCTGCAGCGGCCCACGGTCGCGAACGTGATCATCGGCGCGCGCGACGAGGCCCAGCTGCGCGACAACCTCGGCGCTGTCGGCTGGTCGCTGAGCACGTCGCAGATGAAGCTGCTCGACGAGGCCAGCACGGTGACCCGGCCGTATCCGTACTGGCACCAGGCATCGTTCGAACGCAACCCGCTGCCGGTGTGAGGAGACAAGCATGACCGCGCGATACCAGGGCGTGTTCCCGGTGGTGCCCACCACCTTCACCGACAGCGGCGAGCTCGACCTGCCGAGCCAGAAACGCTGCGTCGATTTCATGATCGATGCCGGCTCGACCGGGCTGTGCATCCTCGCGAACTTCTCCGAGCAGTTCGTCATCGCCGATGCCGAGCGCGAGCTGCTGACGAAAACCATCCTCGAGCACGTGGCCGGCCGCGTGCCGGTGATCGTGACGACCACGCACTTCAGCACGCGGCTGTGCATCGAGCGCAGCGTGCGCGCGCAGCAGCAGGGCGCGGCGATGGTGATGGCGATGCCGCCGTACCACGGCGCGACGCTGCGCGTGCCCGAGGGCCAGAGCATCGAGTTCTTCTCGCGGCTGTCCGAGGCGCTCGCGATTCCGATCATGGTGCAGGACGCTCCCGTCAGCGGCACCACGCTGAGCGCGGCCACGCTGGCACGCATCGCACGCGAGACGGCGAACGTGCGCTACTTCAAGATCGAGGTGCCGCAGGCGGCGGCCAAGCTGCGCGACCTGATCGCGCTGGGCGGCGATGCGATCGAAGGCCCGTGGGACGGCGAGGAGGCGATCACGCTGCTGGCCGACCTGGATGCCGGCGCGACCGGTGCGATGACCGGCGGCGGCTTCCCCGACGGCATCCGGCAGATCGTCGATGCGTTCGCGGCAGGCAATCGTGAAGCAGCCGTCGCGGCCTATGCACGCTGGCTGCCGCTGATCAACTTCGAGAACCGCCAGGGCGGCTTCCTGAGCGCGAAGGCACTGATGAAGGAAGGCGGCGTCATCGCGTGCGATGCGCCGCGCCATCCGTACCCGCCGATGCACCCGGCCACGCGCACCGGCCTGCTCGATGCGGCACGGCGGCTGGATCCGCTGGTGCTGCGCTGGGGCCGATGATCACCTGCCGAGGGCGAACGGATGCTTCCGTTCTCAGCGCTTCAACGGTCGCGTCGATTCCCGCATCACGAGCAGCGGCGGCGGTAGCGCGCCGTCCGGCGTCTCGCCGCGCAGCATCGCCAGCACCGCCAGCGCGCCCAGTTCGCCGAGCTGGTACACCGGCTGGCGGATCGTGGTCAGCGGCGGGATCGAGTACTGCGAACCCGCGAGGTCGTCGAAGCCGACCACCGCCACGTCGTCGGGCACGCGCAGGTTGCGCCGGTACAGGCCGAGCGCCGCGCCATAGGCCGTCTGGTCGTTCGCCGCGAAGATCGCGCTGAAGTCGGTGCGCGATTCCATCAGCTGGCTCAGCGCCTTCAGCCCGCCCGCCTCGCTGAAATCGCCCTGCACCACCAGCGCAGGGTCGTAGGCGATGCCGGCCTCCTTCAGCGCACGGCGGTAGCCTTCCTTGCGCTCGCGCGCATCGGCATGCTCGCGCGAACCGAGGATGTGCACGATGCGCCGGTGGCCCAGTTCGATCAGGTGCCGCGTCGCCATGCGCGCGCCCTCGACATTCGCGAAGTTCAGGCTGAACAGGCCGGGGGCCGAGAGCTTGCGCCCCGTCACCACCGTCGGCACGCGCCGCGCCACCTGCATCAGCACCTCGTCGGGCAGCCGGCCGGTGAAGACGATCAGGCCGTCGACGCGCCGCGACAGCAGCAGGTCGACGCATTTCTTCTCGTCGGCCACCGTCCAGTGGCCGCTCGCGAACAGCGGCATGTAGCCGGCCGCGCCGAGCACCGCCTCGATGCCGCGCAGGCCTTCGCCGTAGAACGGGCTGTCGATCGACTGCGTGACCACGCCGATGCTCAGCGTGCGCCCGCCGGCCAGGCCGCGCGCCACCGGGTTCGGCATGAAGCCCAGCCGCGCGATCGCGGCATCGACCGCCTTCTGCTTGGCCGGACTCACCTTCGCGCTGCCGTTCAGGATGCGCGAGACCGTGCTCGACGACACGCCCGCCAGCTCGGCCACCATCTGCAGCGTCACCGATGTGTCGGTGACGCTGGCCACGGCGGGCGCCGCAGCGGCACGCTTGCGCGCCGGCTTGGGGGGTGGGCTCTTGGTGACCTTCTTGGAGACCGCCTTCATGCGTGGCCGTACTGCTGTGAGTGAATCGAAAAGTGTACGTTCATGCATCCATGCATTGCGGCGTTGAAACACCCCCGAAGGAGCGTATCGGCACCCACGCAACATGAGGGAAAACCATGGCTCGCAACTTGCATACAAGATCGCATTCACCCATTCTCGACCCGTGTCGATGCCCTGTTGTGGAGYCCGGATCCCATGTCCCTCGAGCCCCGGACCTTGCGTGAACTGCAGCAGGCGCTGCGCGAAGGCACCCTGACGGTGCGTCGGCTGATGGAGCGCGTGCTGCACGAGCGTGCACGGCATGCGGCATCGGCCTGGATCGCGCTGCGGCCCGAGGAGGAACTGCTGGCCGAGGCCGAGGCCTGCGATGCCCGCGCGCGCRGCGAAGGCGCGGCGCTGTGGGAGCGGCTGCCCCTCTTCGGCCTGCCGTTCGCGGTGAAGGACAACATCGACGTGGCCGGGTTGCCGACCACCGCCGCCTGCCCGGGCTTCGCGAGCGGCCCGGCCGCGCGGCATGCCACCGCGGTGCAACGCCTGGCCGATGCCGGCGCCATTCCCGTCGGCAAGACCAACCTCGACCAGTTCGCGACCGGCCTGGTGGGCACGCGTTCGCCGTACGGCGCGGTGCCGAACCCGTTCGATGCAGCCCATGTGAGCGGCGGTTCCAGTTCGGGCTCGGCCTACGTGGTCGCGACCGGCCAGGTGCCGTTCGCGCTCGGCACCGACACAGCCGGCTCGGGCCGCGTGCCGGCCGGTTTCTGCCACATCAGCGGGTTGAAGCCGACCAAGGGCTGGCTGCCGTCGACCGGTGTGGTACCGGCCTGCCGCAGCCTCGACTGCATCTCGGTGTTCGCGTTGACGCCGGAAGACGCCTGGGTGGTCGCGAGCCAGGCGGCCGGCCCCGATCCGCAGGACCCGTTCAGCCGCAGCGCGTTGCCGCCGCGGCTGCGGCTGGACGCGTTGCAGGACCTCGCGGTCGGCGTGCCCGACACGCTGGAGTTCTTCGGCGATGCGCAGGCGCGCGACGCCTTCGAGGCCGCGCTGGTCCATCTGCGCGAGCGCGGCTGCAAGCTGGTGCCGGTGCCATTCGAGCCGCTCGCGCGCGTTGCGGCGCTGCTGTACCAGGGGCCGTGGGTGGCCGAACGCTATGCCGCGGTCGGCGCCTTCCTCGATGGCGACCCGCCCGGTGCCGACCCCACCGTCGCGGCGATCGTGCGCAGCGGCCGCGCGCCGGCCGCCCACGAGCTGTTCGAGGCGCAGTACGCGCTGGCYGCGGCGCAGCGCCAGGCAGCGGCGATGTGGTCGCAGGTCGCGGTGCTGGTGGTGCCGAGCGCGCCGACGCACCCGACGCGGGCCGCGCTGCAGGCCGATCCGTTCGAGCCGAACCGGCGCCTCGGCCACTACACGAACTTCGTCAACCTGCTCGACATGGCGGCCCATGCGCTGCCCGGCCCGATGCGCGGCGACGGCCTGCCGGCCGGCGTCACGCTGATCGGGCCGGCGTTCAGCGATTTCGCGCTGGCCGGGCTGGCCGCCACGCTCGCCCGCGTGTTCGAGC
>NZ_JBFUGN010000167.1:0-8936 GCF_056402895.1 Rhizobacter sp. P3_B12
GCTATGGGGGGATCGGCGAGGCGATCGCGCGCGCGCTGGTGGGGGCCGGCGCGCGCGTCGCGGTCTCGGGGCGCAGCGCGGACAAGGCCGAGAGCCTGGCCGCAGCGCTGCGCGCGCAGGGCGGCGACGCGCTGGGCCTCGCGATGGACGCGCATTCGGTCGACAGCGTGCGCGGGTCGGTCGATGCGGTGGCGCGGCATTTCGGCGCGCTCGACCTGCTGGTCAACTGCATCGGCATCCAGCGCGAGGAGCGGCTGGCCGAGGTCACCGAGGACGCGTTCGACGAGGTCGTGCAGGTCAACCTGAAGGCGGCGATGTTCCTGGCCCAGGCGGCAGGGCGGCACCAGGTCGAGGCCGTCGCGGCCGGCCGGGCGCCGGGGCGACAGCTGCACCTGCTGTCGGTGCGCGCGCAACTGGGCATGCGCGACAGGGGCTACTCGGCGTACTGCGCGACCAAGGGCGCGCTGGTGATGCTGATCAAGCAGCATGCGGTCGAGCTGTCGGCGCACGGCATCACGGTGAACGGCATCGCGCCGACGGTGGTGCGCGGCGAGATGGGCGCGCACTGGCTGAACAACCCGGCGACGCGCGAGCACATCCTCGGGCGCATTCCGCTCGGGCGCGTGGCCGAGCCGCAGGACGTGGCCGCTGCCGCGGTGTTCTTCTGCGGACCCGGCGCGGCCTTCGTGACGGGTCAGGTGCTGTACCTGGATGGCGGATTGACGGCCACCCAGTGACCCCGGGCAGGGGCTACAGCTTGAATTGCATCAGCGACGGCGAGAAGTTCAGGTTCATCAGCGTCGTCGTCTGCTCCTTGCCGTCTTCCAGCGAGCGGTTGCGACCGACGCGCAGCTCGAGCCAGATCCCGGGCGACACCTTCTTGTCGAGACCGAAGGCGTAGATGAAGGCCTCCTGGTTCACGGTGGGCGACGACGCGCGGGCGTTGCTCGCTTCCAGGATGGTGCGGAACCCCGTTCCCTCCTGGTCGCCATAGATGTAGCGGGCCACCACCAGCGACGAGGTCTTGTAGGTCGGACCGCCTGGGGTACCCAGCGACGCAAGTTCCAGGCCCTTGTGCGTGTAGCGGATCGAGGCGGCCAGCAGCCCCGAGCTGCCGATGCCGTACTGCAGGTTCAGCGTCGCCGTCTTCGCGAGTTTGTAGCTGTCGCCGCCGGATTGCTCGATCCTGGCCTGGCCGTAGGTCAGCGAGGCCTTGGGGGCGTTCCAGCGGGCTTCCTTCTTCAGCGTCTCGTCGATGCAGCTGGACAGCGGCCTGTCGGCGGCCGCCGTCAACGCGTCGAGGGCGGCCTGCTTCGCCTCCTTCGAGAGGGCCGTGTTCTTCACGATCGCATCGATGTCGGCCGCGTTCTTCTGCGCGATCTCCGGCGTGATGCAGGCCTTGAACGCGCGGTTGCCGATGAAGATCGGATCGTCCTCCTTCGAGAAGTAGTAGACCGTGCCGAGCGAGAACGCCGACTTGTCGTAGTCCACGCCGGAGAGCGTTGCCTTGTTCTGCGCGTAGCTGAGCGTCAGGCTGCCCAGCAGACGGTAGAGGTTGCTGCTGACGTAGGTCGCGCCGGACATCGGCATCAGCGCGGTGCGGGCCGGCGTGATGGCCAGGCCGAAGGTGGACTTGTTGTCGCCGGACGCCAGCGGCTGCAGGGCCATGATGATGTCCTGCGAGGTCTCGACCTGCGTGACGCCCTTGTCCAGGCCGACCAGCCCGGCGGCCGAGACGGAGCCGCCGTTGATGTCGACCAGGTAGTCGTTCAGCACGTCCGTCGCCGTCTTGTCGGCGGCCCAGGACGGCAACGAGAGGGTCAGCAGGAGCGCGGCGGTGGTGCCGAGGGTATGGATTCGCATGCGGTGTTCCTCAGCTCACGGTCAGCTTGAAATCGTCGAAGCCGACGTCGAACGAGCGCGCCCCGGCGATGTTGCCCTTCGCCCGGCCGGCACTCTTCCTGTTGAACAGGATCTCCGAGTCGTACATGCCGTTCAGCGCACCGTGCTTGAAGGCCTGCACCGTGAAGCTGCAGTCGTAGCTGCCGGGCGGCAGGTCCAGCGGCACCTTCAGCTCGCCCTCGTCGAAGGCGAACGCGTGGGTGACCGGCGCGCGGTTCTCGATCGACACCGTCAGGATGACGTGGGCGCCGCTGCTGTCCTTCAACTGCAGCACGACGGGCTGCGTGACGGCGACGTCCTTGGTGACTACGGCAATGCTCATGGGGGCTCCGGAAGTTCGGGCGCAGTCTGCCGTCGCCATCAGTCCCGTGGAATCCTTCCCTTTGAGGAGGTCGAACGAATGTGGTGTGCCGGGGGCAGGAAGAACGTTTGTTCATGATAAGTTTCATGGATGACCCGGGCCACCCGTTACGACGAATTGAAGGCTGCCATCGAGCAGGCCTACCCTGAGCTGCCGCAGCAGCTGCAGCGCATCGCGCGCTATGCGCTGGACCAGCCGAACGAGCTGGCGCTCGGCACGGTGGCGGCGGTGGCCGAATCGGCGAAGGTGCAGCCCTCGTCGCTGATCCGCTTCGCGAATGCGCTGGAGTTCAAGGGCTTCTCCGAGATGCAGCAGGTGTTCCGCGGGCACCTGGTCGAGCGCTCGAGCAGCTACCGCGAGCGCATCGACCGGCAGCGCCGCCAGGGGCAGCCGGCGACCAAGGGGGCGGGGCTGCTGAGCCAGTTCGTCGGCGACGCGGTGTCCGAGCTCGGCCAGCTCGAGGAGAGCGTGCGCGCGGCCGACCTCACGGCGGCGATCAAGCTGCTGTGCACGGCGCCGCGCGTGCATGTGCTGGCGCAGCGGCGCGCCTTCCCGGTCGCCTGCTACCTGGCCTATGCGCTGAGCCAGCTCGACCTGCGGGTGCACCTGCTCGACGGCGTGGGCGGCATGCTGCAGGAGACGCTGCGCAACCTGGAGCGCGGCGAGGTGCTGATCGCGACCAGCTTCCACAGCTATTCGCAGGAGGTCGTCGACGCCGCCGCGTCGGTGCACGCCCGCGGCGTGCGCGTGATCGCGATCACCGACAGCCCACTGTCGCCGCTGAAGCCGTCGGCGACGGTGTGCTTTGAGCTCGGCCTCGCCTCCGACCGCCCGTTCCGCTCGCTGGTGGCGCCGCTGTGCCTGTCGCAGGCGCTGGTGGTGGGGGCGGGGCATCAGCTGGCGGAGGCGGGGAAGGGTGCGAAGGCCGTGCGGCCGCGCACCTGATCGCGGTTCTTCCCCCACGTGCCACCCATCCCGTCCCCGATTGACACCCCTCCTCGTGGCTGATATAAGAACAAATGTTCTTTGATATTGTTGTGTAGAACGTTCATTCAACAAACGTTCCACGCAGCATCCGCAGCACCGGACCACCGGCGCGCGGCCACTGATGGAGACAAACGATGTTCAAGCACCTTCGGCGCGCGCGTTGGGCTGCGCGCATTCTTCGTGTCGTCCGGACGCTGCCGATCGCCGCCACGCTGTGCGCGGCCGGTACCGGTACCGCCAGCGCCGCCGGGCCGGGCCTGCCCAACCTCACCTACAGCGCCTCCGAAGTCCTCAAGCCGATCTCCGTCATCCACAGTGCGGTGGCCGGCAGCGCGCGCGGCGAGGGCACGGTGCAGATGGTCGAGGGCTACCTGTTCGTGCCGTTCGGCAAGGACTCCGGCGTGTCGGGCGGCGGCTTCTCGTTCTACGACATCTCGAACCCGCGCTCGCCGGTGAAGGTGTCGCAGACCGACGTGACCGCGCTGCGCGAGCCGCACGGCTTCGGCTTCGCCAACGGTGGCAAGCATGCGGTGATGCAGACCATCAACGGCATCATGTTCTGGGACTTCACGAACCCGCTCGCGCCGGTGCAGCTGAGCCAGCTGGTGCTGCCCGGCATCCAGGAGTCCGACTACGCGCTCGGCGCCTGGTGGGCGTTCTGGCAGGCGCCCTACGTCTACGTCGGCGGCTCGGGCAACGGCCTGTTGATCGTCAATGCGGCCGACCCGCGCAACCCGGTCTACGTGAAGACCATCCCGACCAGCACCTGGGGCGGCTTCCGCGTCGGCCCGACCTTCGCGGTCGGCAACCTGCTGGCGATGACCAGCACCGACGGCGCCGGCCTGGTGACGCTCGACATCAGCGATCCCGTCAACCCGCGCCTGATCGGCTCCAGCGCGACCACGCCCGGCCAGTACAGCGGCATCCTCAACGGCGAGCGCATCGTCACCGCCGGCACCGACAACAAGCTGCATGTGTTCGACATCAGCAACCCGGCGGTCTTCACGCAGACCGCGGTGTCGGCCGACCAGGGCGGCAAGGGCGGCTACGTCTCGGTGCAGGGCGGCTACGCGCACTCGGGCTTCTCGGTCAAGTACTCGAAGGTCGACCTCGCCACCGGCGCCACCGCCGGCACCGGCACCTCCAACATCTCCGGCCGCGACGAAGACTTCGGCACCGTGTTCGGCAACCTGGTGCTGATCGGCAACGACCACGGCTCGGGCAGCGCGATCGTGCCGCACCAGGCGGCCCCGTGGACGCAGACACCGAGCGTCAACATGGTCTCGCCGAAGAACAACGCGGCCAGCATGCCGGTGACGAGCCGCATCGGCCTGACCACCACCGCGCACATCGACCTGCGCACCGTCTCCAACACCAGCTTCATCGTGCGCCCGCTCGGCGGCTCGACGCTGCCCGGACGCTACAGCGGGCAGTCCGGCGTGCTGAACTTCGCGCCCGACGCGCCGCTCTTTCCCGGCACCACCTACGAGGTGGTGGTGCCCGCCGGCGGCATGAAGGACGACAACGGCAACGCGATCGCCGCGTTCAGCTCGCGCTTCACGACCGCCGGCAGCGCGGCCGTGGCCTGCACGCTCGCGCCGCGCAGCGCCGCGCTGGTCAACAGCAGCCAGTCGTTCGCGCCGGCCTCCACCAGCGGCGCCAGCCTGCAGTATTCGTGGAGCTTCGGCGACGGCAGCAGCACCGCCTTCTCGACCACGCCGTCGGCCAGCCACACCTACACCGCGCCGCGCCACTACCCGGTGATCCTGTCGGTGCGCAGCGGCACGCAGACCAGCACCTGCTCGGCCAACCAGACCATCCACACCGCGCCCACCGCCAACGCGCCGCGCAGCACCGGCACCATCGCGTACGACGCCGGCCGCAGCCGCGTCTGGGTCGTCAACTCCGACAGCAACACCGTCAGCGCGATCAACACCGCGAACAACACGCGGGCGCTGGAGGTCGGCGTCGGCACCAACCCGCAGACGCTCGCGTTCGCACCGGACGGCCGTCTGTGGGTCGCCAATTTCGGCTCGGGCGACATCAGCATCCTCGACCCGGCGAGCGGCGGCCTGGTGCAGTCGATCGCGCTCGGCAACGGCTCGCGGCCGTTCGGCATCGTCTTCAACCCGGCCGGTAATGCCGCCTACGTGTCGCTGTCGGGCTCGCAGGGCGTCGTCAAGCTGCACCCGACCACCGGTGCGGTGCAGGCCACGCTGTCGCTCGGCGCGGTGCCGCGCGGCATCGCGATCAGCGGCGACTCGTCGCGCGTGCTCGTCACCCGCTATCTCTCGCCGGCCGCGCGCGGCGAGGTGATCGAGGTGAACGCGGCGCTGAGCGCCGTCACCCGCACGTTCGCGCTCGCGACCGATCCCGGCCCCGATACCGAGGCGAGCGGCCGCGGCGTGCCGAACTTCATCACCTCGATCGCGATCCAGCCGGACGGCCAGCGCGCCTGGATCCCGTCGAAGAAGGACAACACGCTGCGCGGCAGCTTCCGCGACGGCCAGGCGCTGACCTTCGAGAGCACGGTGCGCACCGTCGTCTCGCAGGTCGCGCTCGACACCAATGCCGAGGTGCTGGCCGATCGCATCGACCTGAACGACCGCGAGCTCGCGAACGCGGTGGTCTTCAGCCCGCTCGGCGACTACGCCTTCGTCTCGACGCAGGGCACCAACCAGATCGAGGTGGTCGATGCCTACACGCGCCAGCTCAGCACCGGCATCGTCAACGTCGGCCGCGCACCGCGCGGCCTGCTGCTGACGCCCAACGGCCGGCTGTACGTGCAGAACTTCATGTCGCGCAACGTCGGCGTGTACGACGTGAACGGCATCCTGAACGCGACCAGCAACGTCGCGAGCAAGATCACCGACGTGGCGGCGGTCTCGTCCGAGCCGCTCTCGGCGCAGGTGTTCCAGGGCAAGCAGATCTTCTACAACGCCGACGACCGGCGCATGAACCGCGACAAGTACATTTCGTGCGCGACCTGCCACCAGGACGGTGGGCACGATGGCCGCGTGATGGACTTCACCGACCGCGGCGAGGGCCTGCGCAACACCACGGTGCTGAACGGCCGGCGCGGCACCGGCCAGGGCCGGGTGCACTGGAGCGCGAACTTCGACGAGATCCAGGATTTCGAGCACGACATGCGCAACGCGTTCGGCGGCACCGGCTTCATGACCGATGCGCAGTTCAACACCGGCACGCGCAACCAGCCGCTGGGCAATGCGAAGGCGGGCGTCAGCGCCGAGCTCGATGCGCTGGCGGCCTACGTCAGCTCGCTCGCCACCGTGGGCCCGAGCCCGTACCGCAATGCCGACGGCACGCTGACCGCCGACGGCGTGGCCGGCCAGGCGATCTTCAAGGGCGCCGGCCAGTGCAGCAGCTGCCACTCGGGCGCCGATTTCACCGACAGCGCGACCGGCGTGCTGCACGATGTGGGCACGATCAAGGCCTCGTCGGGCAAGCGCCTGGGCGGCCCGCTGACCGGCATCGACACGCCGACGCTGCGTGGCGTGTGGGACAGCGCGCCCTACCTGCACGACGGCTCGGCCGCGACGCTGATGGACGTGCTGACCACCGCCAACCCGGCCGGCCTGCACGGCGCGGCCAGCAGCCTGACGGCCGCGCAGCGCCAGCAGCTGGTGAGCTACCTGCTGCAGATCGACGACAGCACTGACGGCGCGGCCGGCGTGGTGCTGAGCAACCTGTCGGTGAACGACACCGCGAACGCCGGCGGCTGGGCGCTGGTGTCGAACCTGCAGGCCGGCAACCTGCAGTACGGCGACCGCACCTACACCGTCACCAGCGTGCCGGCGGCGCTGGCCGGATCGGCGTGGATCCGCAGCGCCAACCTGTCGCGCGCCTACACCGGCGCGACGCTGGCCAGCTTCACGATCAGCCAGGCGGCCGACGTGTACGTGGGCATCGACAACCGCACGAGCGCGCCGTCGTGGATGAGCGGCTGGACCAGCTCCGGGCTGCAGATCGTCAACAGCGAATCGCCGGGTCGCACCTTCGTGCTGTACCGCAAGAACTTCCCGGCCGGGACAGTGACGCTCGGGTCCTTGAACAACACCGGCGTGAGCATGTACTCGGTGATAGTGAAGTGACCCTCGTAGCCCGGATGCCAATCCGGGAGCGGCGGTGAAACGTGAACGACAACCCCCGGATTGGCATCCGGGCTACGAGGAGACTTCATGAGCTTGTTCAGAACACTGTGGCTCGCGGCCGGCCTGCTGGTTGCCGGCTTCGCACAGGCGGCGAGCGTCCCCACCGGCTTCGTCGACGCCCAGGTCGCGACCGGCCTCACCAGCCCGACCTCGATGGCGGTGATGCCCGATGGCCGCGTGCTGGTCGTGCAGCAGAACGGCATCGTGCGCATCATCAAGAACGACGCGATGCTGGCGGCCAACTTCCACGCCTTCGCCAATGTCGACTCGAGCAACGAGCGCGGCTGCCTGGGCGTGGTGCCCGACCCCGCCTTCGCGACCAACCACTACGTCTACTTCTACTGCTCGACGGTGGTCGGCAGCGTCTCGCGCAACCGCGTGATCCGCGTCACCGAGGCGGCCGACACCGTGGTGGCCGGCAGCGAGCGCGTGGTCTTCGAGCTGCCCGACATCCCGAGTGCGACCAAGTGGCACATGGGCGGCGCGATGCGCTTCGGCACCGACGGCAAGCTGTACGTCGCGGTCGGCAACCACGAGGACAACCCGCAGCCGGTCGCCACCTCGAACTCGCAGAACCTCGCGAGCGCCTTCGGCAAGGTGCTGCGCATCAACGCCGACGGCACCATCCCGTCGGACAACCCGTTCTTCAACAACGCGAGCGCGTACAAGGCCAACTACATGCTCGGCTTCCGCAACCCGTTCGTGCTGGACATCCAGCCGACCACCGGCGCGATCGTGATCGGCGACGTCGGCCAGGGCAGCTGGGAGGAGATCAACCGCGGCCAGGCCGGCGGCAACTACGGCTGGCCGGCGGTGGAGGGTACCGGCAGCAACGCCTCGTACATCAACCCGATCTACGCCTACTCGCATTCGGTGGGCTGCTCGATCACCGGCACGCAGTTCTACAACCCGGCCACCGCGCGCTTCCCGGCGAGCTACGTCGGCCAGCTGTTCTTCGCCGACTTCTGCAACGGCACGATCAAGTCGCTGAGCCTGGCCTCGCCGACGGTCATCAACAACTTCGCGAGCGGCATCGGCAACCCGACCAACATCGGCGTGTCGCCGAGCGGCGCGCTGTATTACCTGGCGCGCAACCAGGGCACCGGCACGCCGGCACCCGGCGCGGGCACGGTCAGCAAGATCAGCTACACCGGCAGCCAGGCGCCGGCCATCACCGCGCAGCCGCAGAGCATCACGGTGTACGTCGGCACGGCGGCGACCTTCAGCGTCGGTGCCGATGGCGCGACCAGCTACCAGTGGCAGCGCAACGGCAGCAACATCTCGGGCGCCACCGCCAGCAGCTACACGCTGGCGACGACGACGGTCAACGACACCGGCGCAACCTTCCGCGTGATCGTCACCAACGCGTCGGGCAGCGTCACGTCGAACGCGGCGACGCTGACGGTCACGACCAACCGCTCGCCGACCGCGACGATCCTGACGCCGTCGGCCGGCGCGGGCTTCGCGACCGGCGACGTGGTCGCGTACACCGGCAGCGGCAGCGACCCGGAGGA